>DATGEV010000024.1:0-2703 GCA_035309885.1 Sphingomonas sp. | reverse complement strand
GTGACCCGGGCGCTAACGGCATTGGTGTCGACGAGCAGAGTGCGCAACGGGCGGGCGATATGACGACGGGGGTGTGGAGCGGCGGCGCTCGGCACGCGATGGAAGCGCGTGGTGAAGTGAAAGCGAGAGCCGCGCCCAGGCTCGCTTTCGACCGCGATCTCGCCGCCTTGAAGCTCGACAAGGCGCTTAGTGATGGCAAGGCCCAGACCCGAGCCGCCGCGCAGGCGCTTCATCGAGGCGTCGGCTTGCCGAAACGGTTCGAACACGTGGTCGATTTTGTCGGGGGCGATACCGATCCCGGTGTCCTCGACCGAGAATTTCAGCACGAGCTCCTGGTCGGCGCCCTTGTCGAGGGTGATCTCGATCAATATTTGGCCGTGCTCGGTGAACTTCATCGCGTTCCCGACCAGGTTGATCAGCACCTGCCGCAGCCGGACCGAGTCGCCGAGCAGCTGTTCCGGCACGTCCTCGGATATTGAATAGATGAGGTCCAGCCCCTTGGTCGCGCACTGCTCGCTAAAGAGATCGGTGACCTCAGCGACCAGCTCACGGAGTTCAAAAGGCGCCTCGAACAGCTCCAGCTCGTGCGCCTCGATGCGTGAAAAATCGAGGATGTCGTTGATCAGCGCGAGCAGCGAACGTCCCGAGCGGGCGAGGTTATCAACGAGTTGCGCTTGACGCTGGTTGAGCGGGCTCGATGACAGGAGATTAGCCATGCCGATGACGCCGTTGAGCGGCGTGCGAATTTCGTGGCTCATCGTCGCCAAGAATTCCGACTTGGCACGGCTGGCTTGCTCAGCCTGGTGACGCGCCTGGATCAGCTCCTGCTCTCCGCGCCTGCGCTCGGCGATCTCGGCGCGAAGGCTGAGCGCCAATTCAGCCTGCCGCCCGGCGAAACTTGCGACCAGGGCGATGCTGGCGATCAGCACGGTGAAGACGGTGATCACCACCGCCAGCGTCGTTGGCGGCAAGGCCATCTGCAGCTTGAAGACGCTGTGCAGCGGAAAGAACAGCGAGGCACGCATCGCCGTGTAGTGCATGCCGGCGACGGCGCAGCCCATGACCGCGGCAGCAATCAACGTCGACGGGATGCTCGACGAGTTCGCGCGGTGAAAACGGAAGCGGATGCTGAGCGAAATGAGCGCGAGCGCGACGGCGGTGAGGACCGATATCGCCGCCCAGAGTGGGTCGTAACGGAGTAGCGCCTCGGGCTGCATCGCCGCCATGCCGGAATAGTGCATCGTGCCGATGCCAGCGCCCATAAGCACGGCGCCGATGCATAGCCGGGCCAGTCCGGGCTTCTCCTGTCGGCTGATCACCAACAGCGCTACGCCGCTCGCCAGCACGCCGGGGATGATCGAGAGGATGGTCCCCACAAGACTGTAACCGACCCCGCAGGGCAGCGAGAACGCCAGCATGCCGACAAAATGCATCGCCCAGATGCCGCCGCCCATGACGATGGCGCCGGCACTGGTCCAGGCCCAGCGGCTGCGCCCGGTCTGCGCGGCGAGAATGCGCCCGGAAATAGACAGCGCGACGTACGCGGCGAGGATCGCGATGATAAACGAGGTCACCACCAAGCCCGGGTCATAGACCCCGACATAGTCGGTGGTGGGGTCGATCCGGTCGAAGACCGGGAGGAACCGCCAGTCGAGGTGGAGCATCTAGGATTTGCACGCGAAGGGGCTGTTGCACCGCACCATCGGGGTCAGAAGTAAATCCTTTATAAAACCGGGATGCCGATTAGCCGGCATTTTCGCCTTCGCTTGACCGGCGCTTGATCGCTAAATTTCTCCCCGTAACTGACCATACCAGCCTCAAGTCGCTCGCCGCTGGGCTGCTGGTCGGCACCTTCGGCAGCTCCAACAAGGTCACCGTTGTGATGAGCTGCGGCCTGCTGTTCAGTGACCTCGGACGATCCTTGGCCATGAGACCAAATGCAGCGCCATCGACCCGAAGTTCATCGCTGGTGCATCCCGATCGATCGTCACGGGATACATGCGAGAACAAGTTCTGGATAAATGATCTGGTGGGGCAGCTATGTCCGACGCTTGCCGCGGCGCGGCTTGACCCAAACCGAGACGCATAGTACGGCAAACGCACTGGCCGGAGCCGCTGGCGCGGTTGCTCGGGAGCGGGATAAATCCCGTCGTATCGGGAGGAACGTTGATGGCGGATGCGACCGCAGGGGTTCGGCTGACAGGGTGGCGGGCGATCACACCCTACCAGTGGCTGGTCTTCGGTGTGGTATGGGCCGGTTGGACGCTCGATGCCGCCGATTTCGGGCTGTTCTCGCTCGTTTTGAAACCGGCGATGACCGACCTGCTCGGTTTCCCGGCGACCGGTGCGCTCGACAAGGGGCAACTCGCCGAGATCGGCAAATACGGCGGCCTGCTGGCGATGACCGGTCTTTTGGGCTGGGCCTTTGGCGGGTTCATCTTTGGCGTTATCGCCGACTACATCGGCCGCGTCCGCGCCCTGATGTTCAGCATCATCATCTTCAGCATTTTTACCGCGCTGCAGGGTTTCTCGCAGCATTTATGGGATTTCGCGGTTTACCGGTTCCTCGCCGGTATCGGGACCGGGGCCGAGCTGATGATCGGCATTCCGCTGCTCGCCGAAACGCTGGGCGATACCTATCGCGCCAAGATTTCGGGAATCATGATGACCGGCGGTGCGATCGGCACCTTTCTCGGTGCTTGG
>DATGEV010000023.1:0-7587 GCA_035309885.1 Sphingomonas sp. | reverse complement strand
CCACCTCGTCTACGACGGCTTTCAGGCCTGGCGACGCAGCCCACGAACGGCAACATCGGGGCGGCAAGCGACAGGCCGGTGTCGCCAATCCGGCCCGGCAGCTATCCCCGATCGCCGCCTGGATGCGGACCGAGCACTTTGATCACCGCCGCGACCTCTACATCTGCCCCGGGGGCAAGGGGATGCATCGGCACCGCCGGGCTTATTCAACACAGCGTTCCGTCGTCGATAAGGACGACTTCATGCGCTACCCGGCCAGCCAGAAGGATTGCGGGGCCTGTGTGCTTAAAGAACAATGCCGTCCTGGCCAGCCGGCCCGCAAGGTCGCCCGTTCGATCCATGAAAGCGCGCGCGATCTCGCGCGGGATCTCTCGGAGAGCGACGCCTACGTCACCTCCCGGCGAGAGCGGAAGATCGAGATGCTGTTCGCTCACCTCAAGCGCATTCTGAAGCTTGACCGGCTCCGTCTTCGAGGTCCGAACGGTGCCCGAGACGAGTTCCTCCTTGCCGCTACCGCCCAGAACCTCCGCAAGATGGCCAAGCTTTTCCCGATACCGGTTCAGGCAGTCACCGCCTGAGGCACAGGCGGCGTCACGACGCTCTCCGTCGAGGCTCTCGCCTCCCAACCCGAGCCCCTTGTTCAACGCGATCGGGCGCATTTCAGCCCGTCGTTGCGCTGCGCTGTCATTTCCGCACATACGTGTCGAACCAATTGACCATCCGAGCGAAGATGTCGCGCATATTGGCCGGGGACTGCTCGAGACCGTGGCTTTCCCCCCCGTATCTCACCAACCTCGCGGTCTTACCCTGCTGATACAGCGCGTAGAAGAACCGCTCCGACTGGCTGGGCGCGCCGCGTATGTCGAAATCGCCGTGGACGATCAGCAATGGCGTGTTGACCTTGTCGACATAGGTCAGCGGAGAGACACGAGCGTAGGCCGCCGGATCTGCCCACGGCGTTGACGTCATTCCGAACTGATCCATTTCCGCCCAGTTGTCGCTGCGCTCATGCTCGATCCCCGGATAGCCGCGAGCGCTCGGGTCGAAGGTGCCGTAGTTGCTCGCCATGTCCGACAGTCCCGATACCGCCACCCCGGCGCGAAACCGGTCCGTCTGCGACAACAGTGCGAAGACGCTATACCCGCCGAAGCTCTGTCCCATCAATCAGGCTCGGGCGTTGATCGACGCGCTTCTGGTCCATGACCGCTTTGCTATCGAGGACACGCTGGTCGATGCTCGGGGGAAGGGGCGTGCTGGCTGGGCCGAGCCGATCGCAAGATCTCTGGATGAGATCGGCACTCAGATATGAGTTCCGAACAGCTGCTCATCGGCCGGTGCTCTGCTTAGGATTTAGTCTACTGGCATCGGGCGGCCAGCGCTGGTCACTTCGCAGCCTTTGAGCAGCCGGCGATTTTCGTCGATGAACTGCGTGCGGACTTCTCGCCGATGCGCAGCTCTTGAGAGAGCCGTCTCCGCACGGCCAGATTTTTGGGTCGTGCGGAGCGGTAGACCACGACCGTTCTGCGCTTCATCGATCTTCGGTGGGCTGCATCGCTCTATCGAGGGGCAGCTATAACCTAGAGCGATTTCGAAGCGGATGGAATCATCCGCTGACTCGGAAATCGCGTCAAACCAACGACCTAGAGTAGCCGATCCGATGCGATCGGAGCGGATTTCGCTCTAGTGGCTGCCCGAAATTTGCTTGTCGGCAAACGGCCAGCTTCGCTCGTTCGACGAGGCGGCTCAGGCGGGAGCGCGATTGTCCGCTCCTGCCAGAAGGCGACGTTTGGCGCGCCAATCGGAAACGGCGGCTTTGTCCCCATTTCCATCATCCCCGCGAAGGCGGGGATCCATAAGCGCAGCGTCCAAGGAGCAACGCGGCGCATATGGATCCCGGATCAAGTCCGGGATGACGAGGGGAGGGGCGTTTCCTCTATTTCACCGGCGGAATCTGCTCCGGATGGTGCGGCAGATCAGGATCGAGCGCTGCCCAGTCCGGCGCGGCGCTGGTCCAGATGATATCGGTCGGGCGCACGCGGTTGGGGTTGTCGAGCGTGCCGGTGCGCAGCACCATCAGGTGCGGGCGCTCGGCAGCGATGCTCGATACCTGCGTGCCGCATTCGGGACAGAAGCCGCGCATCATGTGGCAGCCGCTGTCGGCGATGCCGGCGAAGGTCTTGAGCGGCCCCGTGATCGTCACCGCGTCCGCCGGGAAGATCGCGTTCACGGTCGCCGATCCGCTGGCGAGATACTGGCACAGCCGGCACCAGCAGGTGCGGCTGCCGAGCGGCTCGGCCGAGACGGTGTAGCGCACCACGCCGCACAGGCAGCCGCCGGTGATCGGCAGCTGCGTGGGCGTCACGCCAGCGCTTCCAGCAGGCCTTCGAAGACCCGGCGGCCGTCGGTGCCGCCATGCACTGCGTCGATCATCCGCTCGGGATGCGGCATCAGGCCCAGCACATTGCCCGCATCGTTGACGATGCCGGCGATGTCGCGCGCAGAGCCGTTGACGTCGCCGGCGTAGCGGAACGCCACGCGGCCTTCGCCCTCGAGCCGGTCGAGCGTCTCCGCGTCGGCGGAGAAGTTGCCGTCATGGTGCGCGACCGGGATGCGGATCGCCTGACCGTCGGCATATTTGCTGGTGAACATGGTCTGGCTGTTGGCGACCGTCAGGTCCACGTCGCGGCAGACGAAGTTGAGGCCGGCGTTGCGCATCAGCGCGCCGGGCAGCATCCCCGCCTCGGTCAGCACCTGGAAGCCGTTGCAGACGCCGATCACGGCCACGCCCCTGGCGGCGGCGGCGGCGACCGCGCGCATCACCGGCGAGCGGGCGGCCATCGCGCCCGAGCGCAGATAGTCGCCATAGGAGAAGCCGCCGGGCACGCCGATCACGTCGAGGCCTTCGGGCAGCTCGGTTTCGCCATGCCATACCATGGCGGCCTCATGGCCGGTCACGTCGCGGAAGGCGACGGCGAGGTCGCGGTCGCAGTTCGAGCCGGGGAAGACGATGACGGCGCTTTTCATCGAACCGATCTCCTCAGGCCTGCTCGATCCGGTAATTCTCGATCACCGTGTTGGCGAGCAGCTTGCGGCACATCGCGTCGATGTCGGCCTCGCTGGTGCCGTCGGCCAGATCGAGTTCGATGATCTTGCCGACGCGGACATCGTTCACGCCCGAAAAGCCGAGGCCGGCGAGCGCGTGGTGGACGGCCTTGCCCTGCGGATCGAGCACGCCGGACTTGAGGGTGACGATGACGCGGGTGTTCATGGCTCAGGCTCCGGGGGCGATGATGGCGGCTCTTTGGCCGAAGGGGCGCCTCGTCTCAACAGAAAAAGGGCCGGCGGGGTGGTCGCTCACCGCCCGCCGGCCCGAATGCGGTTTACTGGCCGCGCTTCTTGCGATGGGTCTCAAGATCGAGCACCGAATTCTCGGCGCCTTCGGGCAGCAGACCGAGCCGGCGCGCCACTTCCTGATAGGCCTCGACCTCGCCGCCGAGATCGCGGCGGAAGCGATCCTTGTCGAGCTTCTCGTTGGTGGTCATGTCCCAGAGACGGCAGCCATCGGGGCTGATCTCGTCGGCGAGGATAACGCGCGAGAAGTCGTTCTCCCAGATCCGCCCGAACTCCAGCTTGAAGTCGACAAGACGGATGTTGATGCCGGCGAACAGCCCGGTCAGGAAATCGTTCACGCGGATCGCCATGTCGGCGATGTCGTGCATCTCTTCCTGGCTGGCCCAGCCGAAGCAGGCGATATGCTCGTCGGTGACCATCGGATCACCCAGCGCATCGTCCTTGTAATAATATTCGATGATCGTGCGGGGGAGCTGCGTGCCCTCCTCGATGCCGAGGCGCTTGGCGAGGCTGCCAGCGACGACGTTGCGCACCACCACCTCGATCGGCACGATCTCGACCTGCCGGATCAGCTGCTCGCGCATGTTGAGGCGGCGGATGAAGTGCGTCGGCACGCCGATGTTGCCGAGCATCGTGAAGACATGCTCGGAAATGCGGTTGTTCAGCACGCCCTTGCCGCTGATCGTGCCCTTTTTCTGGGCGTTGAACGCGGTGGCGTCATCCTTGAAATACTGGATGAGCGTGCCAGGCTCGGGGCCCTCATAGAGGATCTTGGCCTTGCCTTCGTAGATCTGGCGGCGGCGTGCCATGCGCGGTTCCTGTCGGCCTAAAAGCGGACGCCCCGGCGCGTTTGGTCGACGCGGCCCGGGGCGTTGACGCCCTCTAACGAAAGCGGGTCCGCTTTTCAATGACGCGTGCGCGGCTCCTCGACGATGCTGCGCGGCTGGCATTCACGCTCCCACGGCCGGTCGTACTGGACGCGCGCCAGCACGCGGAAGGCCTCGCTCACCTGATGCACCGCCTCCTTCGCCCAGCGGCCGAAGGCGATGTGATGGTCCGCCCACAGACGGCCGACTTCCTGATCGATCATCATGCGCTCCACTCCGTGCGTGTTTCTGTTTCTGCCCGCCAATCAATGCCGTTTCTGGCGAGTCGCCGCCAACGAAAGGGTCGACGAAGATGATAAGGCTGGCTTATGATTTAGAGATGCGCCGCCTGCCCCCACTCGCCGCCGTCCGGGTGTTCGAAGCCGCCGCCCGGCACGAGAATTTCACCGCCGCTGCGGCCGAGCTCGGCATGACGCAGGCGGCGGTCAGCTATCAGATCAAGCTACTCGAGGAGCGGGTGGGTGCCCCACTGTTCCGCCGCGAGAAGCGCCGCGTGGTGCTGACCGACTCCGGCCGGCGGGCGGCGGGGCCGGTCGGCCGCGCCTTCGACGCGATCGACGCGGCCTTCGCGGAGCTGCGTGCCGAGGATGAGGGGATGCTCACCATCTCCAGCTCGCAGACCTTCGCCAATACCTGGCTCGCGTGGCGGCTGGGCGGCTTCCAGATGGCGCATCCGGAAATGGCGGTGCGGCTGTCGGTTAACGATGCGCTGAGCGATTTTGCAGGCGACGATGTGGATGTCGCGGTCCGCGCCGGTCGCGGGCCGTGGCCGGGGCTCGCCACCGATCTGCTGATCAAGATCGACTTCACGCCGATATGCAGCCCCGATTTCCTGGCGCGCCATGGCGGTCGCCTGCAGCCCGCCGACCTGCTTGGCCTGCCGCTGATCTCGCCGCACGACCCGTGGTGGGCCTATTGGCTGCACGAGGCCGGCGTCGCCGTACCCGACGGCCCGCTCCGCCCCGGCGTGCGCATGGATAGCCAGGCGAACGAAGGCAATGCCGCAATCGCCGGGCAGGGGGTGGCGATGCTCACCCCCTTCTTCTGGCGTAACGATCTGGCGGACGGGCGGTTGGTGCGGTTGTTCGATCAGGTGTCGACGCGCGGCTATGCCTATTGGCTGGTATCGCCCGAGCACCGGCGCGGCGTGCCCAAGATCAAGCGCTTCCGCGAATGGCTGCTGGAGGAGGTGGGCAAGGATCTGGCGGCGGGTTGAGAACGCGTTTGCACGCGGCGCCAGAGGAGGGGGCGCCGCGTGCAAGGGGCTTGGTGTCGATGTCTGCTCAGCGGCGGGCGTCGAGGCTCCAGCCGCCGGCACCGAAGGCGATCACCTGCAGCAGGCCGCCGGCCATGGAGATGTTCTTGAAGAAGTGGATGAACTGGTTCTGGTCGGCCAGATCATGGTGGAAGGCGAAGGCTGTGACCACGCTGAACAGCGCGAGCACCGTCGCGACGATGCGGGTGCGGTAGCCGGCGATCAGCGCGAGACCGCCACCGAGTTCGATCAGAACTGCCAGCGCGAAGGCGAGCTGAGGGATTGGCAGGCCGGCCGACTGGATATAGCCGAGCGTCGCGGCCGGGGCGGCGAGCTTGGAGAGGCCACTCAGCACGAAGATGGCGCTGAGCGCGACGCGGCCGGCGAGCGGCAGGACCGAAGCGCTGGAGGTCGAAACCGCGGTGGCGGAGGCGGCGCGAAGGGGGAGGGCAGTCGACATGATCAGATCTCCGTGGCGACCGATGTCGGTCTGCGACATCGTGTTGCCAGCGATGTGTCAGTCGTTCCGTGTCGTGAAAACTAGGATAGTTTATGAAGAAACATTTCTATAATTTATAATAGATGAGGCGCCGTTCCCTTCGCGTTCGCGCTTTGCTAACCCGTTCGCATGGCCTCGACCGACACGCTTGAACCCGAATCCTTCATCGACGCGCCGTTCGACGAGGCGCTCTCCCAGCGCTACCTCGTCTACGCGCTGTCCACGATCACGGCGCGATCGCTGCCTGACGTCCGCGATGGGCTGAAGCCGGTGCATCGGCGGCTGCTGTGGGCGATGCGCCTGCTGCGGCTCGATCCGGCGGCGGCCTACAAGAAGTGTGCGCGCGTCGTCGGCGACACGATCGGCAAATATCATCCGCATGGCGACCAGTCGGTCTATGACGCGATGGTCCGCTTGGCCCAAACCTTTTCGCTGCGCTACCCGCTGGTCGACGGGCAGGGCAATTTCGGCAATGTCGACGGCGATAACGCCGCCGCCTACCGTTATACGGAAGCCCGCCTGACCGCGACGGCGGTGGACCTGATGGCGGGCCTCGACGAGGGCACCGTCGGCTTCAAGCCCACCTACAATGGCGAGGAGGAAGAGCCCGAGGTCTTCCCCGGCCTGTTCCCCAACCTGCTCGCCAATGGCGCGGCGGGCATCGCGGTGGGCATGGCGACCTCGATCCCGCCGCACAACGCGGCCGAGCTGATCGACGCCTCCGTCCATCTGATCGAGCATCCGAACGCGCCCACCGCCGACCTGCTCCAATATGTGCAGGGGCCGGACTTCCCGACCGGCGGCATCGTCGCGGACGGCCCCGCCGCGATCCGCGAGGCCTATGAGACGGGCCGCGGCGCCTTCCGTACCCGTGCGCGCTTCGCTGAGCCGGAGAAGCTCTCGGGCGGCACCTGGCAGCTCGTCATCACCGAAATCCCCTATCAGGTGCAGAAGGCCAAGCTGATCGAGCAGATCGCGGCCCTCATCACCGAGAAGAAGCTGCCGATCCTCGCCGACGTCCGCGACGAATCGGACGAGCTGATCCGTATCGTGCTGGAGCCGCGCAGCCGCACCGTCGATGTCGAGACGCTCAAGGACAGCCTCTACCGGCTGACCGACCTCGAAGTGCGCGTGCCGCTCAACCTCAACGTGCTGGACGCTACGCGCACCCCACGCGTGATGTCGCTCGCCGAGGCACTGTCGGCCTATGTCGCGCACCAAATCGAGGTGCTGGTCAACCGATCGCAACATCGCCTCGCCAAGATCGACGACCGGATCGAGCTGCTCGACGGCTTCCTGATCGCCTATCTGAACCTCGACCGTGTGATCGAGATCATCCGCGGCGAGGACGAGCCCAAGCCGGTGATGATCGCCGAATTCGGCCTCACCGACCGGCAGGCCGAAGCCATCCTCAACATGCGCCTGCGGTCTCTCCGTCGCCTTGAGGAGATGGAGATCAAGAAGGAGCGCGATGCGCTCTCCAAGGAGCGTGATGGCCTCGCCGCGCTGCTCGAAAGCCCGGCCAAGCAGCGCACCCGCCTCAAGAAGGACTTGGCGAAACTGCGCGAGCGCTATGCACCCGAGACGGTGCTTGG
>DATGEV010000022.1:0-3157 GCA_035309885.1 Sphingomonas sp. | reverse complement strand
GCCGGCTTCTTCTTGGCACAGCCGGCCAGCGCCACCATCGCAGCCATTGTCAGCACGGTCGCGGTTCTCGCAGTCATCTCGAAATCTCCTTTGGGTATCAATGGCTGCCCCCGGTCTCCCGTTGGCAGAAGTAGGATCGTTTCGCCCGCGCCTCAAGCCTGACGCCACACTCGTTACGGCAGCAACGGTGACCAGGCCGGATCGGATCCATCAAGGGGGGTGGGAATTTTGCGCTCGTTGACGCCGGTCAGGTCCACCGACCAGAGGTCGGCGCGGCCGGAACCCTGCGCGGTGCGGAAGAACATGATGACGCGGCCGTTGGGCGACCAGCTCGGTCCCTCGTCCTGCCAGCCGTTGGTGAGGATCTTCTCGCCCGATCCGTCGGGCGCCATCACGCCGATGTTGAAGCCGCCGGCGGTGCGCGTGAAGGCGATGAGATCGCCGCGCGGGCTCCACACCGGGGTCGCATGGCGGCCGGAGCCGAAGCTGATGCGGTGCTGGTTCGAGCCGTCCGCATTCATCACATAGATCTGCTGGCCGCCCGACCGATCGCTCTCGAACACGATCTTGCTGCCATCGGGCGAGTAGCAGGGCGCGGTGTTGATCCCCGGCGCATTGGTGAGCCGCGTCGGCGCGCCGCCATTGGCCGACACGCGATAGATCTGCGTGTTGCCGCCGATCGACATCGAATAGACGATCGAGCGCCCGTCCGGCGCAAAGCGCGGACTGAGCGTCATGTTGGGCTCATCGACCACCAGCTTCTGCGTGCCCGTGCCGATATTGTAGGTGTAGATGCGCGGCCGGTTGCCCGAGAAGGACATGTAGACGATCGTCTGCTGATTGGGCGCGAAGCGCGGCGTCAGCACGATCGACTGGCCGTTGGTGAGGAAGTGATGGTTGGCGCCGTCCTGATCCATCACCGCCAGCCGCTTGGTGCGGCGATTCTTGGGCCCGGTTTCGGACACATAGACGACGCGGCTGTCGAAATAGGGGCCCTCGCCGGTGAGGCGCGTATAGACGGTATCGGCGCATTTGTGCGCGGCCCGGCGCCACTGCGCGGGCGAAACGACGAAGCCCTGCCGGGTGAGCTCGGTCTTCGCGAACACGTCGTAGAGATAGCAGCCGACGGTGAGCGTGCCGTCGCCATTGGCCTGCACGAAGCCCTGCACCAGCGCCGACGCACCAGTGGAGGTCCAATAGTCATATTCGGGCGCGGTCACCTGCGGGTAGCTGACCGTGTGGCCGGCCGACAGCGGCTTGAACAAGCCCGAACCCTTGAGATCGTTGGTGACGATCTGCGCCACCTGCTCGCCCAGCGCGTCGGTCTGGCCGGCAGCGGTCTTGGTCGAGGCCGGCGTCGGCATCGTGGGGATCGCGATCGGCATCGGCTGCGAGATGCCGCCATTGATATCGACGACGATGCGTTGCCCCGGCTGCGGCCCCGCGCCGGGTGCAGCCTGCGTGGCGGGCACCTGCGCGAAAGTTGTCGTGGACGCTAACAGCGCCGTGGCAGCGGCGAGAGGCCAACCCTTCATCTGTCTCTCCCTCATTACATCTGATCCGGGTGGAAATTGAGCGTGATGTCCTGCCAACCACCTTCATAAAGATTGGGTGGAAGATGGAGGGGTGACGAGCGACGCACCGCGCGGATCGCTGCCTCATCGGCCTGCCGAGCATAAGGGCTATTACCGCCGCTGGCATGCCCTACCACTTCAACACTAGATACCGAACCATCCCTCGCCATCGTGATGTGCAATGTCGTCACGATCGAAGATGCGTCGACACCACCTGTGGGCGGATTATAGTTCGGCTTCACTTGCTGCTGGATCAGCGCACCGAGACCCGCCATCGACTGGGCGCTGACAGCGGCGGCGCGCGGGGCGTTCGCCTTGCCGGTGCTCTTGTCGGGCGACAGTCCCTTCAGGAAATCGGAACCGAGCCGCGAGCCCTTGGGCTTCTCCTTGCCCGGCGTGTCCTTGGGCAGATCTTTCAGGAAGTCCGACGAGAGCCCGGTCTTCTTGGGCGGCGGCTGCTGGGGCGCTGGCTTGGCCGGCTTTTCGGGCGCAGGCTTCGGCTCGGGCTTGGCCGGGATCGGCTTGGGCTCCGGCTTCACCTCGGGCTTGGGCTCGGGCTTGGGCGGCGACGGCTTGGGTTCGGGCTTCGGGGCCGGGGCGGGTGGCGGCGGGGCGGCCTCGGTCGGCGGGCCCTGCTCGGGCGCGACCGACGGGGCCGGGGCCTCCTGCGCCACCTTGGGCGCGGCCGACGTCAGCCCGACCTTGTCGACCAGCTGCACGTCCATCGTGTCGGCGACCGGCGGCTTGGGCACGCGCGCCGAGAACAGGCTCAAGGACAGCGCAACAAACAGGGCGACATGCCCCGCCGCCGCGACCCCCAGCCCATAACGCTCGGCGCGCTCCATCGCTCAGCGCTGCTCCTGCGCGGCGGTTGAGACGAGCGCCACCTTGTTGAGCCCGGCGCGGTTGAGCTCGCCCATCACCGCCATCACGCGACCATAATCGAGCCCACGATCGGCGCGCAGGAAGATCTGCTGCGGCTCGCCGCCCGGCGCGTTCTGCGCGGCGACCTGGGTCAGCCGGTCGGGCAGGGCTGCGTCGGCCACCTGCGCGTCGTCGATGAACACGCGCCCCTGCGCGTCGATCGAGATCTGCACCGGCTTCTTGGGCTGCTCGAGCGCCTTGGCACGGCTGTCGGGCAGATGGATTGGCACGCCGGTCATCAGCAGCGGGGCGGTGATCATGAAGATGATCAGCAGCACCAGCATCACGTCGACCAGCGGCGTGACGTTGATCTCCGCCATCGGCATGCGGCGGCCGCCGCGGCCGCCCGAAGGGGTGGGGCCCATCGCCATCAGCAGCGATCCGGCAAGCGTTCGGAACGAACGCGATTCGTCCGGGCGCGCATCAGTCCGCCTCGAGTTCGCGGCTGAGCGTGGCGTGGAAGCCGTCGGCGAAGCGGTGAAGCCGCGCCTCGAGCCGGTTCACGCCATGGGTCAGCCGGTTATAGGCGATCACCGCGGGGATCGCCGCGAACAGGCCGAGCGCGGTGGCGAACAGCGCTTCGGCGATGCCGGGCGCGACCACGCCAAGCGACGTGTTCTGCTGCGCCGCGATCGAGGTGAAGCTGCGCATGATGCCCC
>DATGEV010000021.1:0-2412 GCA_035309885.1 Sphingomonas sp. | reverse complement strand
CCCTGCCAGCGGTGGCGCGGATCGAGCGCGACTGGGAGCCGGGCCCGATCGTGCTGGTGACATCGGGCCTTGCCGACGGACGCAACATCATGGGGTAACGGCGGCGCTCACGCGCCGCGCTCGCCGAATTTCCACACCGGGATGCCGAGCTTCTTCGCCTTGTCGGCGAGATTGCCCTGGATGCCGGTGCCGGGGAACACCATGACGCCGATCGGCAGCACGTCCAGCATTGCGTCGTTGCGCTTGAAGGGCGCGGCCTTGGCGTGCTTCGTCCAGTCGGGCTTGAAGGCGATTTGCGGGACCTTGCGATTGGTCGCCCATTTCGCGGCGATCAGCTCGGCGCCCTTGGGGGAGCCGCCATGCAGCAGCACCATGTCGGGATGCTTCGCGTGGACCTTGTCGAGGCGGTCCCAGATCAGCCGATGGTCGTTGAAGTCCAGCCCGCCGGTGAGCGCGATCTTGGGTCCTGACGGCAGCAGCACCTCGGTCTCGGCGCGGCGTTTGGCGGCAAGGAAGTCGCGGCTGTCGATCACCGCCGACGTCAGCGTGCGATGGTTAACCAGCGATCCGGAGCGCGGGCGCCATGCCGATCCGGTGTGAACTTCGAAGCGTTCCGCGGCCTGATCGCGGAAGAGTTCCATGCTGTTGCGGCGCTCGATGAGCGTGATGCCCTCGCCCGTGAGACGCTCGAGTTCGACCGAACGCACCTCCGAGCCGTTCTGCTCGCGCTGACTCTTCTGCTGCGCCTGCTCGTTGTCGTCGAGCTCGCGTTCGATGCGGGCGACGGCGCGGTGGAACAGGTTGACCGTCGACCAGAGCAAGTCCTCGAGGTCGGGTTCGAGGCGGGTATCGCTCAGAGTCGAGATCAGGTCGTCGAAGATGTCGGCGACAGCACCCGCGACGGTGTCGCCTTCGGGAAGCGGTCTCGGGTCCGGCTCGTCGTGGAAGGGACGGAAGCCATAGAGCTGAAGCTCGTTGAGGACGTGATCGGTTGGGGATGAGCTGTGCGGCGGCTCGAATTCGGTGTCGTCGTGGTCGGTCGTCATGGTGAGGCCCTTTGCCGGATCGGCCGCGCCCATCGCGGCCTTCGTGGCGATCACCAGACGGCGGGCGGAACGGACCTGCACCCGGAGCGAAGCGAAGGGCCGGAGCGCCAGCGGAGGATGGCGAAGCCCGGCTATTTTGTTTCGCGCTGCAAAGGCCCGAAGGGCCGGCGGAAAATAGCCGGGCGCAGCCATTGCCGGGCCGGGCCGCCTGCCGTCCGATCGCCCTCTAGAAGGCCAAGGGCGCGACTCTGTCCGGCATCGTGGGCCAAGCCCGACAGACCACGACGATATCGACGAGCCGACGTTCACTCCGTCTCGGCCGTCGTCCAGCCCAGGAAGCGGACGACGTCCTGCGGCGCGAGCTGGGTGCGCAGGGCTGCCCGAAGGTCATCGATGCCGAAGGTGCGCAGATCCTCGTTGAAGTCGCCGAGCCTGGGCGACCATGTGATCGCTTCGATGCCGGCGGCATCGGCCCGCTCGGTCAAAGCCGTCACCGCCGCGTCGCCGGCCGCATCGGCGTCGCGGGCAATGTAGAGCCGGCGCAGTGTCATCGGGAGCAGCATGGCGGCGAGGTGGTTGGCAGACAGCGCCGCGGTCATCGGTAAGCTCGGCAGCACGCAGCGCAGCGACAGCATGGTCTCGATGCCTTCCCCGGCCGCGAGCACATCGTTCGCCACACCGAAGCGTACCGCATTGCCGAGGAGGTCGCCCATCGCCCGTCGCGGCGTGTCGATCGGCGCCTTGCCGAGACGGATGGGGTCGAACCCATCGGGATCGAGCCAGGTGCGATGCGCGCCGGTGATCCGTCCCTCGAGATCGGTGACGCGCGCGATCATCGCCGGCCAGGTCTCGGTCGGCGAATTGTCGTCGGGGCGATAGTAGCAGCGCGGGTGGAAGCGCAGGCTGCCGGCTTCGTGCAAAGGCGTAATAGCGCGATTGCGCAAATACGCTTCTGCGAGCGTCCGTGCGATCGGCGGCGACATGGCGAACAGCCGCCGCGCCGCCTCCGGCGATCCGGTCTGCGCTGGCATAGGCGCCGTCTTCGGCGATGGCTCCGGGTCGGAGCGAGGTAAGCTCAGGAAGCGGCGCGCCTCGTCGGCGACGTCATGGAAATCGAGAAGGCCGCAGCTTTCGCGGATCACGTCGAGCAGATCGCCGTGCTCGCCCGTGGCGGCGTCGGTCCATTTGCCGGCGACGCCGCGGCCGGATTCCGGCCCCTTAAGCCGGACGAACATGGAGCGGCCCGGTGTGTTGCGCACGTCGCCGACGAGCCAATAACGGCCCTCGCGCCGTCCATTGGAGAGGTAATGACGGCACACCGCCTCGGCCTCGCGCGCGAGACGGTGCGCCAGTTCGGAAGCGTCGC
>DATGEV010000020.1:0-8421 GCA_035309885.1 Sphingomonas sp. | reverse complement strand
GCAGCACCATGTAGAAGAGGTAGGTGACGCCGATGCTCGCGCACGACACCACCAGCCGCGGTGACAACATCTCCAGCCCGCCCTTGTAACCCAGCACGGACCATCGGACGGTGACGATCGCGAAATAGAACGCCCAGAAGCAGACGATCGAAATCAGGACGATCCGGGGCCGAAGTGGGGACGGTGCATTTTCTTCGGATGTCATTGTCATGATGGATCATAACGCGCATCACGCGCGGATACAGCCCGACCCTGTCCCTTGATCGAGGCGCGTTCGACGTTCATCGAAAACGGAACGGATCGATGCCTTGTCGAGAGCGAATTTGATCGTGCTTTCACTGACCGAGCATTTGCGCCCGCTCAGCAGCCGCCATGTTTTCGACCGTCGCCAAAGCGATTGCGGCCCGCTCGCGATGCGGCAAAGCCCCGCTCGCGGCCGCCGCCGCCGGCACTGTCCGGATCGGGTTCCTCGATCATGCCCGTCCCGCCACCGCCTGCGCCCGAGCCTGACCCGGTGGCCGCGCCGCTGGCGAAGGTCGCCGGTTTGCCGCGATGGCCCGCGCCAGGCTCGTCGCGCGTGAGGAGCCCGCCAGTGGTGCCCGCCCGACGCGCCGCCGTACTGCCGACCGGAACCGCGTCGTTTCGATCGGGCCGATGGGGGGCAGCGCCGGGGCCATCCTGCCGCTCACCGGGCGGCCTGTCGGACTGGAAGGGCTGGACCGACTGCCCGCCCTCCGGCAATGGCATCCCGATCGCGTTCAGTTGTGCCGGCTTGCCCCCGACGGCCTTGTCATCCGTCATCATCGCGCCTTCTCCCGCTGCTAGGGGTTCACCGGCATCAACGCACGGCCAGGCACGACGGCTCCGAAGCATCCGCCGTGCCGAAGGCTGAGCCACGTGCCACACCATCCGAGCAGACGGGAGATCATCCATGACGATCCGTACCGCGACCGCGCACTATGAGGGCCTGGGCCAGGCCGGCAAGGGCAGCGTTTCGACCCAGTCGGGTGTGCTTGAGGACCAGGCCTATGACTTCACGACCCGCTTCGGCGACGAGCCCGGCACAAATCCGGAAGAGCTGATCGCGGCCGCGCACGCATCCTGCTTCACCATGGCGCTGAGCTTCGCGCTGGCCGGTGCGGGTTATGAGGACGGCACGCTCGATACCAAGGCCGCGGTGACGCTGGTCAAGGATGGCGCGGGCTTCAAGATCTCCAGGTCGGCGCTGACACTCACCGCCGACCTGCCCGGCATCGATCCGGACGAGTTCGCGCGCATCGCCGGCGAGGCCAAGGCGGGCTGCCCAATCTCCAAGCTGCTCAACTGTGAGATCACGCTAGAGCACACGCTCGCTGAATGATCGCCACGCGGCTGGCGACTTTGGTATCGGGATCGCGGCCGAGCGACCTCAGCGAGGAGGAAGGCGTCGGCTACGATGTCGCCTTCGCGCTAGTGAACGGGGGTGTCCTGCCCGAGCCCGTGTACCGGCTGGCGGTAAAGACCTTCGGCCAGCATGGCGCCAACGAGCTGATCTATCTCGTCGGGCTCTATTGCCTGGTGTCGATGACGCTCAACGGCTTCAACGTGCCGGCGCCCGAGCGCGACTGAAAACCCCCGAAACGAGAAAGACCGCCGGGGGGTGTCCCCGGCGGTCTCGCATGGTCAGCGGCCGGAGGCCAGACCGGGAAACCCCTGGTCGCGCCTAGCGCGACATCTCCCGAACGGACTGCACCGACCTCTCAGCTGAACCATGAGACATCGGTCACCTCCTTTCGCCTGTTGATGGGACGACTCGGAGGATGAATCATCGGAATCGCGGATGCAAGCCCCTTCTTTTCACGGCCTGTCGCAGATTTCGCGGCGCCGCCGCGCTAGAAGCGGCAATCCTCGATCACCCGTGCCACTTCGGGCCAAGCGGGCAGCACGAGACGCGATTGCCCGGCAATATCGACCAGGAAGCGGCCCCGGCTGAAGGCGATCTGATCGAGACGCGGATCGCGCGCCGTCATCTGCGCGACGATCGCCGGCGGCTGGCCGCCGCCATTGCCGGCGGTGAGCGAGACGGCGCCGGAAGAGGTGGTGAGCAGCATCGACGCGCTCGGCACCGCCAGGCTGCCGCCGCGTGAGACGACCACATTGCGGGTCGCCAGATCGCAGCGCAGCGCGAACAGCACCGACTGCCCCGCAACCCCGAACTGCGCGATCGACGCCTGCCCGGCGCCGCCCCGCCATGTCCAGCTGCCCGGCGTGAGCGGCACGTCGCGCCAGTCCTGCTGGGGGGCCGTGGCAGGCAGCGCGGGCGGCGGCAGGTTCAACGTGCGCGGCCCGGGCGCCGGCTGAGGCGACGACGCCACGCAGGCGGCTAGCCCCGCCATCGAGAATGTGATCGCCCCCCGCCGGGCCCGCCACGCGCTACGCCAGATCGTCATGCCCCGATCCATGGCCGGGGATGAGGACCACGGCAAGAGACCCGCTTGTGGAAACCACCATAGCGGCGTGACGCAATGCCCCGTCGCCACGACGAGCGGCGCCCTAGTGGCGCGCCCGCTTCTCCGCGCGCGCCGCCTTGGCCTTGCCATAGCGGGTCTGGCGCGTGCCGGGTTTGCCGAGCGTCGAGTGGCCGCGCGGCGCGGCACGATGCTGCTGGACCGGGAGGCCAAGCTCCTCCTGCTCCAGCTTGCGGATCTCATCGCGCAGGCGCCCGGCCTCCTCGAACTCGAGGTCGGCGGCGGCCTTGCGCATCTGCTTCTCGAGATCCTCAATGTAGGCGCGCAGATTGTGGCCGACCATGTGCGGCGCATCCTCGATGCCAGTATCAACTGTCACCTGATCGCGGCTGGCGAGGTGGCCGACGATATCAGTGATGTTGCGCTTGATCGTGGCGGGCGTGATGCCGTGCTCGGCGTTATACTCCTCCTGCTTCTCGCGGCGGCGACTGGTTTCCGCCATCGCGCGCTCCATCGATCCGGTGATGCGATCGGCATAGAGGATCACCCGCCCTTCCGCGTTGCGCGCGGCGCGGCCGATGGTCTGGATCAGCGAGGTTTCGGAGCGGAGGAAGCCCTCCTTGTCAGCGTCGAGGATCGCCACCAGCCCGCATTCGGGGATATCGAGCCCCTCGCGCAGCAGGTTGATGCCGACCAGCACGTCATAGACGCCGAGCCTCAGGTCGCGGATCAGTTCGATGCGCTCCAGCGTCTCGACGTCGGAGTGCATGTAGCGGACCTTGAGCCCCGCCTCGTGGAGATATTCGGTGAGATCCTCGGCCATGCGCTTGGTGAGCGTGGTGACGAGCGCGCGATAGCCCTTGGCCGCGACATCGCGGCATTCCTGCACCAGATCGTCGACCTGATGCTCGACCGGGCGCACCTCGACCGGCGGATCGATCAGGCCGGTGGGGCGGATCACCTGTTCGACAAACACGCCGCCGGTCTGCTCCAGCTCCCACGGGCCCGGCGTCGCCGAGACGCACACCGTCTGCGGGCGCATCGCATCCCATTCGTTGAACCGCAGCGGCCGGTTGTCGATGCAGCTCGGCAGACGGAAGCCATATTCGGCGAGCGTGATCTTGCGGCGGTGATCGCCGCGCGCCATGCCGTTCACCTGCCCGATCGTCTGATGGCTCTCATCGACGAAGAGCAGCGCGTTCTCGGGCAGATATTCGAATAATGTGGGCGGCGGCTCGCCGGGAAGACGGCCGGTGAGGAAGCGGCTGTAATTCTCGATGCCGGCGCAGGCGCCCGTCGCCGCGATCATCTCCAGATCGAACTGGGTGCGCTGCTCCAGCCGCTGCGCCTCCAGCAACCGACCTTCGGCGACCAGCTCCTTCAGCCGTTCGGACAATTCGTGGCGGATCGCCTCGCTCGCCTGCTTGAGCGTCGGCCCTGGCGTCACATAGTGTGAGTTGGCATAGACCTTCACCGAGGTGAGGTTCGCCACCTTCTTGCCGGTCAGCGGATCGAACTCGGTGATCTCCTCGATCTCGTCGCCGAAGAAGCTGAAGCGCCAGGCGGTGTCCTCATAGTGCGAGGGGAAGAGCTCCAGATTGTCGCCGCGCACCCGGAAGCTGCCGCGCGTGAAGGCGGCATCGTTGCGCTTGTACTGGAGCGCGACCAGCTTGCGGATCACCTCGCGCTGATCGACCGTGTCGCCCTTCTTGAGCGCGAAGGTCATCGCCGAATAGGTCTCGACCGAGCCGATGCCGTAGAGGCACGACACCGATGCCACGATCAGCACATCGTCGCGCTCCAGCAGCGATCGGGTGGCCGAGTGGCGCATCCGGTCAATCGCCTCGTTCACCGAGCTTTCCTTCTCGATGTAGGTGTCGGACCGGGGGACATAGGCCTCAGGCTGGTAATAGTCGTAATAGGAGACGAAGAACTCCACCGCATTGTCGGGGAAGAACTGCTTGAACTCGCCATAGAGTTGGGCGGCGAGGATCTTGTTGGGCGCCAGCACCAGCGCCGGGCGCTGCAGCGCCTCGACCACCTTGGCCATGGTGAAGGTCTTGCCCGATCCGGTGACGCCGAGCAGCACCTGGTCGCGCTCGCCGGCCAGCATCTGTCCAACCAGCTCGGTGATCGCGGTGGGCTGATCGCCCGAGGGCTCATAGTCCGACACGAGGCGAAAGGGCTTGCCGCCTTCCGATTTCTCGGGGCGGGCGGGCCGGTGCGGGACGAAGCTTTGCCCGAGGTCGTTTTCCTCGAGGCTGGTACGGATTTCGATCGGCATGCGCCGAATATGGTCGCCCGCGCGCCGGGCCGCAATCACCGTGACCTCCATCGGGTTCCGCCCGACGGGCAGAGGCCCTAGAGCGAGACCATGCGCATCTCCCGCCTCTTCGCTCCACTGCTTCTGCTTGCGGCCGCGCCCGCTCCCGTGCTGGCGCCCGGCCTGTGGGAGGAGACGCTGGTCTTCGCGCTCGACAGCGTCAACAGTTCGACAGACGCCGCCGAGCAGATGCAGAGCGCGCTGCCCACGCCCGCGCCCCGGCGCGACTGCTACACCGTCGCCGATCTCGCCGATCCGCGCGGGCTGTTTCTGGCGGGCGCCGACCAGAGCTGTCGCTTCAGCCATTTCGTGATGGAGAAGGGTCGCATCGAAGCGACCGGCGACTGTTCGGACCAGCATGGCCGGACCATGCACGTCACCGGCAGCGGGCAGTATAGCGCGGCGGGTTACGACTTCACCTTCAGCGGCACCGGGCAGGCCGGGCAACTCTCGCTCGCCTTCCGCGGTCGCGACAGTGGCCGGCGCGTCGGCGCGTGCCCGGCGCACGGTTCCTGACGCCGGCGCGCCTCGACAAAGTTGACAAAGTTGACACCAAGAACGCCATTTTCGCGCACGCCCGTCAGGCCGGCGTAACCGATCAGGCGCCCACCCTGACGCAAGAAATCCTACAATCGAGTAGGGGGGGTCCTCGCGGTTCCCCCGTCTCACACCACCGGGCATACGTGCTCCGTACCACGGCGGTTTCCGATACGGTTTAACGCGGCGTGATGTTGAGCGAGGCTGACCAGACCGGCCTTGTCGCCCCCTGTATCTCGTTCCGGTCCGCGATCCTGATGTAGGATGTGCGGACGGGCCACCCAGTCGGGAGCAACCAATTCGCCCCCTGTGCCTGCGAGCACCTGGGGGGGGACATGTGCCCCGGCAATCGGCATAGGGGGCGGTCGTAAGACCGCTCCCCTGCCACACCACCCGGCATGCGGGTCCGCACCGGGCGGTTCGAGGGATTGAGGTCAAGCGAGTTTGGGTAGGCCCAATTGGTCCGCCCATTGAATTGTGAGGACGGCGTTGAGGAGCATTCCGCTGTTGCGCCACCAGCGGCGGGAATTCGCCGCCACCTGGTGAGCAACCGCGGGCTTAGCTCCCCGGGCCGTCAGTTCCCGGAAGATTGTCCGGCCGCTTTTCCACTGCTTGAGCTGGATAGCCCGCAAGCGGTGACGCATCCATTCGTCCAGCGCACGCCAGACCCTGGGTGTGTCTGCCAATCGGAAGTAGGCCTTCCAACCCCGAACAAAGGGGCGCAGCCGCGCCGTCACCGCGGGTAGAGATCGCCCCGTCAACCGGGGGGTCAGTTCGCGGATACGGTCCTTGAACGCCTTGATCGCCTTGTCGGCGACGCGCCGTTTGACGACGCGCCCCGGTGCCACCCAGAAGGCGTAACCGAGGAAGCGGCGACCAAAGACGGAGGCAACGGCGCTCTTGGTTTCATTCACCGTCAAGTGAAGTCGGCCATAGAGCCGCCGCAGCAAGGCCATCACCCGTTCCCCCGCCCGCCTGGACCGCACATAAATGTTGCAGTCGTCGGCATAGCGGCAGAAGGCGAGGCCCCGACGTTCAAGCTCCTTGTCCACTTCATCGAGCAGCACATTGGCCAAGAGCGGCGACAGCGGTCCGCCTTGCGGCGTGCCTCTGGTCCGCTTGATGACCTCACCCCCGTCGACGATGTCGGCGTTCAGAAAGGCACGGACCAGACGGATAATGTCGCGGTCGGGGACCTTCTTGCGCAGGCGGTCGATCAGGATGTCGTGGTCCACCCGGTCGAAGAACTTTTCCAGGTCGACATCCACTACGACCCGCCGTCCGGACTGCACGAACGATTGCGCCGCCAAAACGGCATCGTGCGCACTGCGACCCGGGCGGAAGCCGTAGCTGTGTTCACTGAAGTTGGGATCAAGGATCGGCTGCAGGACTTGCAGGAGCGCCTGTTGGATCAGGCGATCCAGCACCGTGGGGATGCCGAGCTCGCGCTCGCCGCCCCCCGGCTTCGGGATCATCACACGACGCACCGGTTGTGGCCGGTACGCCCCCTTCAACAGATTGTCGCGGATAGAGGGCCAGTCGGTTCGCAGCATCTCCACCGTCTGGTCGATGTCCAGACCGTCCACGCCTGCTGCGCCCTTGTTGGCGCGTACCTGCTTCAATGCCCGTAGAAGATTCTCTCGCGCCAGGACCGCTCCCAGCAGTCCCGGCCCCGTGTCGCTCCTTGTCCGCGGCGGGGGCGCGGCTTCGTCAAGACCGGAGCTCTGACGGGCTTCACCCGCTTCCCTCTCCTGCCTCCCGGGCGTGCCCGGCATCTGACGCATGGCCTTGCTCATCCTTGGGGAACTTCACTCTCTCTCGTTCGGCCCTTCGCTCGCGATTTCCCGCCAGCTACTACGGCCTCGGCTGACTTCTCGCTCCGGCTCGACACCGTCGCCCTTTCAGGCACAAGGCGAGATCTCCCCAGGTAAGAACGCATTCCTTCACTGCACGGCCGCCGGATTTACGCCGCACCCCCTTGGTCACGAGAGCTTCGCGGTTTGTGGCCCGCTCGCCCTGGTCTGCGGCGCCTCATATCCGGTTCTTGTTCATCGGCCCGCAGCTTCGCTCCACGCTTCCTCCCCACGGTCGGTCGCCCTTCCGCAGTTGCGCTTCACTTCGCTCGCCATGACCAGCTCACGATGGGACTTGCACCCACAAGAATGCGCCCATGCTGGGCGCACCACAGAAAGAGGGGAGCCCCGCCGAAGCGGAACTCCCCCTTCCATCCTCTCGAACCGGCCGCGATCAGGCGTTTTCGAGCAGGCGCTCCCTGGCGATCTTCTCGCGCCACACCAGCGGGCCGGTGGCGTGGACGCTCTCGCCGGTCGAATCGACGGCCACGGTGACGGGCATGTCCTGCACGTCGAACTCGTAGATCGCCTCCATGCCGAGATCTGCGAAGCCGACGACCTTGCTCGCCTTGATCGCGCGGCTGACCAGATAGGCCGCACCGCCGACCGCCATCAGATAGGCCGACTTCGCCGCCTTGATCGCTTCGATCGCCTTGGGGCCGCGCTCGGCCTTGCCGATCATCGCCAGCAGGCCCTGATCGAGCATCATGCCGGTGAACTTGTCCATGCGCGTCGCGGTGGTGGGGCCGGCCGGGCCGACCACCTCGTCGCCGACCGGATCGACCGGGCCGACATAGTAGATCACGCGGCCCTTGAACTCGACCGGCAGCTCCTCGCCCTTGGCGAGCATGTCGGCGATGCGCTTGTGTGCGGCGTCGCGGCCGGTCAGCATCTTGCCGTTGAGCAGAAGGCGATCGCCCGGCTTCCAGCTCTGCACGACTTCCGGCGTCAGCGTGTCGAGATCGACGCGGATCGCTTCCTTCGACGGCTTCCACTCGACCTGCGGCCAGTCCTCCAGCTTCGGCGTCTCGAGATAGGCCGGGCCCGAACCGTCGAGCGTAAAATGCGCGTGGCGGGTGGCGGCACAGTTGGGGATCATCGCGATCGGCTTCGAAGCCGCGTGCGTCGGCCAGGTCTCGATCTTGACGTCGAGCACGGTGGCGAGGCCGCCCAGACCCTGCGCGCCGATGCCGAGCGCGTTGACCTTGTCATGCAGCTCGATACGCAACGCCTCGACGTCGTTCTGCGCTCCACGCTGCTT
>DATGEV010000019.1:0-5377 GCA_035309885.1 Sphingomonas sp. | reverse complement strand
GTTGCGGTCCGTCAGCAGCATGGTGATGGCGCCGGCCAGGACGGGCAGCGACAGGAGCAGCAGGAAGGCGGTGACCAGCACGCCCCAGGCGAACAGCGGCATCTTGTGCAGCGTCATGCCCGGTGCGCGCATGTTGAGAATGGTCGTGATGAAGTTGATCGCGCCAAGGATCGACGAGGCGCCCGCAAGATGCAGCGCCAGGATCGCGAAATCCATCGCCGGACCGGGCTGGCCTGAAGTCGAGAGCGGCGGATAGATCGTCCAGCCGCCGCCGACGCCGTAGGCTCCGGGCGCGCTCGGCACGAACATCGAGGTGAGCAACAGGATGAAGGCCGGCGGCAGCAACCAGAAGGAGATATTGTTCATGCGCGGAAACGCCATGTCCGGCGCGCCGATCATGATCGGCACGAACCAGTTGCCGAAGCCGCCGATCATCGCCGGCATCACCATGAAGAACACCATGATGAGGCCGTGCGCCGTCACCATCACGTTCCAGAAGTGGAGCGCGGCGTCATTGCCCACCGGCGCGCCGAAGAAATGCGCCAGCGCCGGCAGATACTGGATGCCGGGATGCGCGAGCTCGGCGCGCATCAGGCCGGAGATTCCGCCGCCGATGATCCCCGCCGTGATCGCGAAGATCAGGTAGAGCGTGCCGATGTCCTTGTGGTTGGTCGACAGGAACCAGCGGACGAAGAAGCTCGGCTTATGGTCTGCGCCATGATGCTCGTGCTCCCCCTCGCGGAAGAAATGGGCGTTGGCCGTCGTGTCGGTCATGATCCTCGCCTCAGTTCGTCTTAGCGGGCTGAGCCGCGACGGTCGCATTCTCGGTCGGGGTGGTGGACAGTGCCGCCACGGAGCTGGCTACCGGCGTGGCCGCGGCGGTCTGGGTGACCGCCGGTTTGGCCTCGCCTGGCCCAGTGCCTGGCATCGTGCCGCCATTGGCCTTCACCCACTGGGCGAACTGGTCCTTGGTCACCACTTCGACCGCGATCGGCATATAGCCGTGGCGGGCGCCGCACAGTTCCGAGCACTGGCCATAATAGAGGCCCGGACGATCGACCTTGAACCAGGTCTCGTTGAGGCGGCCGGGCACCGCATCCATTTTGATCCAGAAGGCCGGCACCGCGAAGCTGTGAATCACGTCGTCGGACGTGGTGATCACCTTCACCACCGCACCGACGGGCACCACCATGCGCGCATCGACTCCGAGCTGGCGGGGCTCGCCCTTGGCCTTGTCCTCCTCGTCCTTGAGGATGTTGGACACGACCTCGAAGTCGCCATTGCCGGGATATTGATACGACCAATACCATTGGTGGCCGATCACCTTCACGGTCAGATCGGCCCTGGGCGTGGCATATTGCGCCGCCAGCAGCTTGATCGAGGGCACCGCGATGGCCAGCAGGATCAGCACCGGCGCCACCGTCCAGATGATCTCTATCACCGTGTTGTGCGAGGTGCGCGACGGCGTCGCGTTGGCGCGCCGGTTGTAGCGCACCGCCACCCACAGCAGCAGGCCCAGCACCAGCAGGCTGATCACCGTGATGATCGGCAGCAGCACGTCGTCGTGGAACCACTGGGCATATTGGCCGAGCTCGGTCACCTGGGGCTGCAGGCCGATATGATCGGTCGGCTGGCCGATGCCGGGCGTCGGCGCGTAGAATTCGGGGATGGGCGTCTTGGCGGGCGTCGCCGCCGACGGAGCGGCCGGAGTCGGCACGGCCGGCCCCGCGGCCGGAGCCGTCGCCGTGGCGGTGGGAGATGCCGTTGTCGCAACAGCGGCCGGCGCCTGTGCGGAAGCGACGCTTGCCAGCGCCAGCATCCCCAGACCGGCAGCGATGAGCTTGGTCTTCACCCTCGTCATGTCACCCCTCTTCGCGCGATGGACTATCCCGGAGCGAAGAGCCCGACGACGACCATTCTGCGGGTTTTATAGCAGCGGTCGACAAAGCCTCAAGCACTGGAACCGCCAAATAAATATCGGACAGGCCAAAGCAGCCGCCCCGCACAGCACCATTGAAGGACCGGCCACTCAAGCCTATCAGGCCGCCACCCCCGCGGGGATGACTGGATATAGAGGCGATCATGACTGACGAAGAGGTGCTGGCGGAATTCCGCGCGGCCGAAGCGCTGCTGGACGGGCATTTCATTCTCTCGTCGGGTCTGCGTAGCCCCACCTACCTCCAGTGCGCGCGTGTGCTGATGGATCCCCGGCGCGCGCAGCGCCTGTGCGCCGAGCTTGCCTCGCGGCTGACGCCTGCCGTCCATGCCGGCGTCACCGCCGTCGTGTCGCCGGCGATGGGCGGCGTGATCGCGGGCTATGAGATGGCGCGCGCGATGGGCGTCGAAGCGATGTTCGTCGAGCGCCCCACCGGCATCTTCGAGCTGCGCCGCGGCTTCGCGCTGCAGCCCGGCCAGAAGGTGCTGATGATGGAGGACGTCGTCACCACTGGCCTCTCCTCGCGTGAGGCGATCAAGGCGATCGAGGAAGCCGGCGGCCGCGTGATCGCGGCGGCTTGCCTGGTCGATCGTTCGGGCGGCAAGGCCGATATCGGCGTGCCGCTGACCGCACTCGTCACGCTCGAGGTGCCGACCTACGCGCCCGACGCACTGCCGCCGGAGCTCGCGGCCATCCCCGCGATCAAGCCCGGCAGCCGCGCGGCCGCCTGAGGCCTCGGCGCCGATGCGGTTGCGGGCAGGCGCCGCGGCGCTTGCAGTCCTGGCCGCCGCGCCGGTGCCCGACCGGCCGGCCGCCACCACCCTCGACGATGTGATCGCGACGGCCCGGTTCGAGGGCGTTGCGATCGCCGGCGATTCGGATCGCCCCGCCGTCGTCCGCGCGACCGGCCTCGCCGCCCCGGGCACAGCCAACCGCGCCGATGCGACCTGGCGATGGGCCTCGGTGACCAAACAACTCACCGCCACCATCGTCATGCAGGAGGTGGAGGCCGGCCGGCTCGCGCTCGACCGGCCGATCACCGACTATTGGCCCGACTGGCCGCAGGTCTTCTCCGACGAGATCAGCATCCGGCAGTTGCTCCAGCACGACAGCGGCCTCGCCGATCCCAACAGCGACGGCCCGAATCACCCCGACGGCATGCCCGTCTTCTACCGCCCGCCCGCCGGCCAGGACGGCATGGCCTATGAGGCGACCCACACTTGCGCCGAGCATCCGCGCGCGCGTCCCGGGTCGGGCTTCCACTACAGCAATTGCGATTTCATCGTGCTCGGCGCGCTGCTCGAACACACCACCGGCCAGCCTTTCGCGGGCCTGCTGCAGGAGCGGATCGCCGCGCCGCTCGGTCTCGACATCGGCCTGTTCGAGCCGGGGCGCCCGCCCGCGCCTCATGTCCGCGGCCTCGCCGGCCCCGGCGTGCCCGAAGCGATCGGCGATCTGGCCACCTATGGCGCGGCCGGATCAGCCTATGGATCGCCGCTTGCACTCTATGCCTTCGACCGCGCGCTCGTCACCCATCGCCTGCTCGGCCCGGCGGCGACCGACATGATGTGGGCCGGCAATCCCAAGCTCGCGTCCGCCGCGCTCGGCCAATGGCAGTACCGCATGCCACTGAAGGGATGCTCCGCCGCGCTCTCCGTGGTCGAGCGGCGCGGCCAGATCGGCGGCGTGCAGATCCGCAACTTTATCCTGCCCGACACGGGCCGGGCCCTTGTCCTCTTCACGCGACGGGGCGATTTCGACTTCGGAGAGGTTTGGCAGGGCAAAGGCTTCGCCTATGAGGCACTGTCGGCGATAGGATGCAGGGCATGACCGCGAAACTGAGGCTGGGCGTCAACATCGATCATGTCGCCACCATCCGCAACGCGCGCGGCGGCGGCCATCCCGATCCGCTGCGCGCTGCCGAGATCGCGGCGGCCGCCGGCGCCGACGGCATCACCGCGCATCTTCGCGAGGATCGTCGCCACATCACCGACGCCGACATCGCGCGCCTGCGTAGCCAGATCGCGCTGCCGCTCAACCTGGAGATGGCGGCGACCGAGGAGATGCTGGCAATCGCGCTCAAGCATCGCCCCCACGCCGCCTGCATCGTGCCCGAACGGCGCGAGGAGCGCACCACCGAGGGCGGGCTCGACGCCGCCGGCCAGATTGAGACGCTCGCGCCCATCGTCGCGCGCCTCTCCGACGCCGGCATTCGCGTCAGCCTGTTCATCGAGCCCACGCCCGCGCAAATCGATGCGGCGGTGAAGCTCAAGGCCCCGGTGGTCGAGTTCCACACCGGCGCCTATGCCCATCTCGCCGAGGCCGATCGTGCGCCCGAACTGCGCCGCCTCGCCGATGCTGCAGCGCTTGCTGCGAAGAATGGCATCGAGCCGCACGCCGGCCACGGCCTCACCACCGCCAATGTCGGCCCGGTCGCGGCCATCCCGCAGCTCGCCGAGCTTAACATCGGCCATTATCTGATCGGCGAAGCGATCTTCATCGGTCTGGACGCCTCGATCCGGGCGATGCGCGCGGCGATGGACACCGCCCGGTGATTGTCGGCATCGGCTCCGACCTTTGCAATATCGAGCGCATCCAGAATTCGCTGGATCGTTTCGGTGAACGTTTCATCCAGCGCTGCTTCACGCCCGTGGAGCAGGCCAAGGCCGAGCGCCGCGTGCTGACCCGCGCCGCCACCTACGCCAAGCGCTTCGCCGCCAAGGAGGCGTTCAGCAAGGCGGTCGGCACCGGATTCAAGCAGGGCGTCTTCTTCCGCGACATCGGCGTTTCCAATCTGCCCTCGGGCGCGCCGACACTGACGCTGACCGGCGGCGCCAAGGCGAGGCTTGACGCACTGATCCCGCCGGGCCACGCCCCGCATGTGCATCTGACGATGACCGACGACCATCCCTGGGCGCAGGCCTTCGTCATTATCGAGGCGCTGCCGATCGGCAGCGCGGAATGAGGATTCCCGACTTGAGCGACACCGAGGCCGACGCGCCCGCCACCGACACCCCCGCCAAGCCCCCCAAGCAGGGCACCGACTGGGGCGCCGAGCTGCGCGGCATCTTCTGGCTGGTGCTGGGCGTGCTCGCCTTCTGGTGCTTCGTCGCCAAGCCCTTCTACATCCCCAGCGAATCGATGATGCCGACGCTCATCAAGGGCGACCGGCTGGTGGTGAGCAAATATCCCTATGGCTGGAGCTATGTGTCGCCCAGCTTCCACGTGCTGCCCTTCATACATGGCCGCCTGCTCGGCCATCTGCCGCAACGCGGCGACGTTGTGATCCTGACGCCGCCGGGCGAGAGCAGCGACTATATCAAGCGCGTGATCGGCCTTCCCGGCGACACGATCGAGGTGCGCGAAGGCGTCGTCTGGCTCAACGGCAAGCCGATCCCGCGTGTCGAGCGCCCGGCCGCGATGATCCCGGTCGACGCCAAT
>DATGEV010000018.1:0-2754 GCA_035309885.1 Sphingomonas sp. | reverse complement strand
GGTCAAAGAATCCCTCGCCTACGCCGCATGGGTCTGCGCCCGCCTCGGAGGATGGACCGGGTATTATGGAAAACCCGGTCCCGTCGTCATGCTCAATGGGTGGCTCGAAATCCAAGCCGCCAAACGCGCCATCCAAACCCTCGGCTACTCACACAATGTGTGAATCCGGTAGCCAGTGGAGGGGAGAGGGCTCGTCGCAAATTCAGATTGCGTCGATCACGTCGTGGAGCGCGGCGAGGCAGGCCGCGCCCAGCTTCTTCGATCGCTCGGGCGACCAGCCGAACTCGGCGTCGGGTAGGTCGTCATTGTCCTTGAAGGGCATTTCCAGCGTCATCGCCACGCAGCCGAAGCGCTCGGCGAGCTGGTTGGTCGACATCGACAGATTGGCCTTGCCGACGCCCGCGGCCGCATAGCCGTGCTTCTTCTGGAAATCGGGCGTGCGGGCGACCAGCGCATCCTGATAGCGAGCGTAGAGCGTCGTCTGGCGCTCCTGCAGTGAGGGAATGCCCTCGAAGCCGGCGAGGAAGACGTGCGGGATCGCTTCGTCGCCGTGCACGTCCATCGCGAAGTCGACGCCCGTCTTGTCCATGGCATTGCGCACGCACAGCACCTCGGGCGAGCGCTCGGGCGTGGGCTCATGCCACTCGCGGTTGAGATTCACGCCCACGGCGTTGGTGCGTAGATGGCCGCGATACGACCCGTCCGGGTTCATGTTGGGGACGATGTGGAAGGTCGCCTTCTTCCGCAGCGACCGCGCGATCGGGTCGGCCGGATCGGTCAGCGCCTCCAGCGCGCCCTCCATCCACCATTCAGCCATCGATTCGCCGGGATGTTGGCGCGCGTAGAACCAGATCTTCTTGGGGCCCTCGCCCAGCGTGAGGCAGTCCATCTCGCGCCCGTCGAGCGTCTGGCCGAGCGAGGTGAGCGTCACGCCGGGACGGCTTGCGATACCGGCCACCATGTCGTGATGGCGCTCCATTGAATAGGGCGCGAAATAGGCGAACCACACCGTGTCGCCGGCTGCCTTGTGGGTGAAGCGCAGCACGCCGTCGGCATAGGAGGTGTCGGCGACGCGGCGCCAGGTCACCCGATCCTCGGACCAGCAGGCATGATAGCCCGCCCAGCCGTCGGGATAGGCCGAGCCGCCTGCGTTGGTGATCTCGTAGGTCAGCGTCCGCCCCCGCACGCCGAGCGCACGGAAGTGGAACCACTGGTAGAAATCCGAATCCTTGTCGCGCGCGATCTCAAGGGTCACGCGATCGTCGAGGAGGGAGGTCAGGCGGATGTTGCCGCTATCGAAGGCGGCGGAGATGCGGATCGTCATTTCACCGTGATAGTGCGACCCGATTCGCCGGGGAAGCCCAGGAACAGCGCATGGGCGAGCTTGGTGACCGCGGCCTGCGGCGAAGCCTCGGGCGACTGGCCCTTGGCTTCGGTCATGGCGCGGCCCTCCCAGATCACCGTCCCGTCAGAGCGGCGCTTGATCTGCACCATCATCCGCGTGCCGACGATGAAGCGCTCACGCTGGCCGAGCGGCACGGTGGTGCCAACGCCGCCGCCGACGCCCGTGTGTCGGCCGAAGCTGGCGCCGCCGACGCCGAAGCTCAGCGACGATCCACCGCGATTGTCCGGCCGGCTGGCGCGATCAATCGACGCCGAGACGGCGAGTTCCGAGCTCGCGGCGGGTGCGCGGGTGAAGCCGTAGTGCGTCAGTTCGCCAGCTACGATGTCGCTATACGTGCCCAGTTCCAGCCCGTCCGGTGTCATCGGCGAACCCGGCCCCGCCATCGGCATCGATTCGACCGAGAAGCTGCCCGGCGCGATGGGTTCGGCGAGGTGAAATCGGGTTACCTGCACCGGTCCGCCGGCGGTCTCGCAGCCGGAAAGCGCCAGCCCGGCCCCGATCAGCAGGCCGGCAGCGGTAAGGCGAAGGGCGGACTTGCGCGACATCCTCATGATATCCCTCTTAACAGCCACGCGATTCGCACGCGCGAGATCGATCCAGAAGCGTAACGCTCGGATAGGGTGTTTTGCTTCACCCGTCTCGCCTTTCCAACGGGTGAACGAGGGAGCCCGGGCCGGGAAACGCGCGGTCGGCCTTGACTCTGTGGCCTGTCTCTCATAGGCGGACGCCTCGTTTTTCCGGGCCGAATGGCCCTCCAGACAAGAGAAGCAAGGCGTCCCGCCATGAAGATCCGTAACTCGCTCAAGTCGCTCAAGGGGCGTCATCGCGACAACCGCGTTATCCGTCGTCGCGGCCGCACCTACGTCATCAACAAGACGAACCGTCGCTTCAAGGCCCGCCAGGGCTGATCGGCGTGGCCGCCGATCGCTCGGTGGCCCGCTTGAAGAGCGTCGTCTTCGACGTCGGCAACGTGCTTGTCGATTGGAATCCACGCGCCTTCTTCCAGCGACATATTGCCGATCCGGCGCGCCTCGACCGATTCCTCGGCGAGGTGGCGACGCTGGAATGGCACGCCCAGCATGACGCTGGCCGCAGCTTCGCCGACACGTCGGCGGAGCTGATCGCGTTGCACCCGGATGAGGCCGAGCATATCCGGCTGTGGGGCGAGCGCTTCGATGAGCAGATCGGCGACGTGCTGCCCGGCATGGCCGATCTCGTCGCGGACCTCGACGCGCGGGGCTGCCCGCTGTTCGCCGTGACCAATTTCAGCCACGAATTCTGGCCGTCCTTCCGGGCGCGCGAGGCGGCGCTGCTCGATCACTTTCGCGACGTTCTCGTCTCGGGCGAGG
>DATGEV010000017.1:0-7346 GCA_035309885.1 Sphingomonas sp. | reverse complement strand
CAAAAAAGGGGGCGCACAAGGCGTCCCCGCATGGGTGGCGGCCGGTTAGCAGGGGCAGCATGAGGATGCAAGGCCGGCGCCGGGCCTATGTGACAGTCCGAGGAAATCCGGCTTTGAACGCAAGCCTCGGGATGCGACGCGGGGCGGGCGGGCTTACATGATTCGCATGAAACAGGCCGAATCGATCGATGCGGAGGCGGCGTGGACCGCCGTGCTCGCCCGCGACCGGGCGCTCGACGGACGCTTCGTCACGGGCGTGCTGACGACGGGCATCTATTGCCGCCCGTCCTGCGCGGCGCGACACCCGAAGCGAGAGAATGTGCGCTTCTTCGCGAATGGCGCGGCAGCGCAGGCGGCGGGCTTGCGGCCCTGCCTGCGCTGCAAGCCCGACGAGGTGGCGCGCGATGCCGAGGGCGTGGAGCGCGCGGTCGCGCTGATCGAGCGATCCGAGACGCCGCCCGCACTCGCCGAGATGGCGGCGGCGGCCGGTTATGCGCCGCATCACTTCCACCGCCTGTTCCGCAAGCGCACCGGGGTGACACCCGCGGCCTATGCTCGCGCGGTGCGTGCGCGGCGGATGGAGACGGCGTTGCGACAGGAGGAGCGAGTGACCGACGCGATCTATGAGGCGGGCTATTCGGGCCCGGGGCGCTTCTACGAGGAGGCGGAGGGCCGGCTCGGCATGGCGCCCTCGGCATGGCGCGACGGAGGACGCGGCGTCACCATCCGCTGGGCGACGGTGCCGACCAGCCTCGGCTCCATCCTCGTCGCAGTCACCCCACGCGGCATCTGCCGGCTGACCTTCGGCGACGGGCCGGACATCCTCCACCACGACTTCCCGCATGCGGCGATCGAGCCGGGCGGTGCGGACATGGCTGCGCTGATCGATAGCGCGGTGGCGGTGATCGAGGAGCCGGGCCGCGCCCACGACCTGCCGCTCGACGTGCGCGGCACGGCCTTTCAGGAGGCCGTGTGGCGCGAACTCTCTCGCGTGCCGCCGGGGGAGAGTGTCAGTTATGCCGCGCTGGCGGCACGCGCCGGCAATCCGGGCGCGGCGCGGGCGGTGGGGACGGCGTGCGGCGCCAATCCGGTCGCGGTGCTGATTCCCTGCCACCGCGCGCGGCGCGGGGACGGCAGCCCGGGCGGCTATGCCTGGGGGCTGGAGCGCAAGGCCGAACTCGTCGAGCGCGAATCCGGCGCGGCATCCAGGCCCAAGAGTCAGCTCTTCGGCTGACTCTTGGGCGCGGTGGCGGCGTCCTGTTGATCGGACTTGTCTCCTTCGATCTTGGCCCTCGCTTCGACGGTCTTGCCGCTGTCGATCAGGCCGATGATCGCACGGGCGGTATCCTTGGGCCCGCCGCCGTGCGGCGCGTAGGCGATCGGGACGAGCAGTCCGCGGGCTTCCGTCGCGTTGCCGTCAGCAAGCTCCCGTCTGGCGAGAAGCCAGCGGATACCGCTATCCTCCGGCGCGAGGGTTTCGGCCTTCCTCAAACCCTGCACCGCGAGGTCGGGGGCGCGGACGCCTTGGCCCAGAAAGCTTTGATAATAGAAATAGAGCGGGAGCGCGGCCTCCGTATCGGCGCGGTTTGCCTTGACGAACCAGCCCCGCGCCGCGGCCCATGTGGCGGCGTCCGTGGCGTGCGCGGCGCGGGCGCGACGCACCGCCACACGGCCCTTGTATAGCAGCGCCGTGTTATTGGTTGGATCGGCGGCGAGCACGCGATCCGCGGCCGCATCCGTTGCGGCGTCGTTGCCGGCATCGAACTCGGCCTCGGCCAGCTCGACCTGCACGCGTGGATCGCTGGGATAAGGCGCCGCCCGCTTCTCCGCATCGTCCACCAACGCCTTGGCCTACTGCAGATTGACGCCCGCAGTCGAGCGCATATGGACCGGCATCATCGTCGCGGCCCCTGCCGACAGGGGCTTTACATCAAGCGTGATCGGTTGGGGTGAGGGGGATACCGTCATTTCGCGAAAGCGGTTGGTGCTGAGATACTTCTCCAGCGCGAAGGCTAGCTCCTTGATGCTGCCGAACGCGGCCGTTGCGGCATCGACGCTCGACACGCCGCTATTCACCAGCTGCTGATAGGTATGCAGCTGCTTCTGCCGCGCCGGATCCATCATCAAATAGTGCATGAGCAGCCACGAGCGGCCATAGATCACGTCCAGCGTCCGAGGGTTGTCGAGATCATTCTGAGGCGGATTGAAAAGCTCGTGCATCGAGATGTTGCGCCCCGCGAACAGCGGATAGGCGCGGTAATTGGCGGGCAGGCCGACCTGAATCGACCCGTCATCCTGAAACTTCACATTGGCATTGAACTCGGCAAAGCCTTCGGCGAGCCACATCGGGAAGACGCCGGCGTAGCTCGAAAACATGAAATGATGGCTGTATTCGTGGAGCAGCACCTGCTGCGCATTGAGATCGTAGATGCTCTGGTCGTCGGACAGCGCCGCCGTGAAGATCACCGATCCGCCCGCGCGCGGATAATAGAAACCCCGGCACCACGATCCGCAAAGCTTGACGATGGTGCCGGTGCCCACGGCATAGAGGCGGACGCGGTTCGAGTGGCGGCTCGGATCATCCTCGACAGAGTAGAGGCTGCGGAGCGCGGAGTCGAAACGCTCGAGCCGGATCGCGAAATCGCGGATGCGGTCTTCGCTCGTGTCTGCGTCGATGATGAAGTGGCTGGAGGTGGCCTCCAACCAAGTGGCGCGAGCCGGCGTCGCAAGCGTGGCCGCCGCCAGGATGATGGATGCAACCATGCCGCGCATGGCGACCTTCTTCCCCCGATACATACTTCCCCCGAAGCAAAATACTCTAGTGAGATAATCGCCTAGCGAGCGGCGGCCGTGGCTTCCACCGGTCGCTTCGTCCCCGGCCGGGCGACCGCGATCATCGCCCAGGCGATGTCCTTCGTCAGCGCGCGCTTGTCGCCGTCCCGCTCGTACAGGTCGAAATGGGTCTTGTTGGCGATGAAGGTGAAGCTGGCGTGCGCGCCGACCTTCTTCATCACGGCGTCCAGCCGGTGCGCCGCCCCGTCGAGGTAGAAGGTGTCGGCGGTGCCCACATAGAGATGCACCTTGCCGTCGAGATCGGGCTTGAGCTCCGGCCAATGCGTCTCGATGCGGTGGGCGATGTCGTAATGATCGCGCCAATAGGCGATCACCGCGGGGTTCACCGCGCCGGTGGTGTGATCGAACATGTCCATCGGCGTGCCATCGGGCCCGCGCGGGCTGAACACCCAGTCAAACGAGCGGAACTGCCCGCCGTCATGGCCCAGCACTGCTTCCAGCCGCGCGAAATCGGGGATGGTGGCGACCAGCCGGTCATGGTCGCGGATCAGCGGGCGTGGCTTGCCCGCCGGATCGGTGTAGAAATTGGCGCGCGGGGTATAGAGGTCCGCGCCGGTGAAGTCGTGGAAGTCGCTGGGGTCGGGCGAGGTCGACCACGTGCCACCGAAGATCTTCGGATAGCGCACCTGCAGCCACAGCGTCGCCCAGCCGCCTGAGCTGTGGCCGGTGAGGAAGCGACCTGAGGGCTTCGCGTCCATGCGATATTGCTGCTCCAGCGCGGGGATCAACTCGGTGGTGAGCGCATGGCCCCACGGGCCGTTGTTGACGCTGTCGGCGAACTCGGTGGTGCCGGTGCCGATCGAGCTGTGATCGAGGAACACCCAGATCATCGGCGGGATCGCTTTGTCGGCCTCCAACTGCCAGATGCGACTGGCGCCGGCGATGTTGTCGCGATGCGTCGAGCCGAAGCCGCCCGTCTGATAGACGGTGGGCCAGCTCTGGCGGGACTTGGGTGCGTAGCCGGGAGGCGTCAGCACCCATGCCTTGATCGTGATCGGACGGCCCCAAAAGGCGGTGAGCGAGGGGCTTTCGAACAGCACCTCATGCAAGTGCGGGCGGGCAGCGGCGACGTTGGCCTGCGTTTCCCTGGATGCGCCCGAGAAATCCCAGAGCGGATTGTCCGGCAGGGGAGGCTGCAGCGCGATGGTCGTGGGGGTCTGCTCTGGCCAGTGGAGGGTGACGACTTTCGAGACGAGATCGCCGGGCCCACGCCCGCCATAATTATAATCGCCATTGCGATCGAGCACCGCCTGGACGCGATAATCGCCCGGCGGCAGCGCGGAGAAGCCAGCAGGGAAGGCGGTTTCCTGCGTGTCGATCTGCACCGCATGGTCCGCGCCGAAGCTGGTGACGTCACGCGCGGCTACCGACACCGCTTGGGGATCGAAGGAGGAGGTGTCCACTTGGGCCTTGTCGGCATCGGTGTCGCCAGGCCTGACCGGCTTGGCAAAGACCAGCAGCCGGCCCGAGGCGTCGCCCTGCCAGCCGGTGGGCAGCGTCACCACCATGCGCGTCTCGGGCACGGGCTGGGTGGCGGCGGTGAGGGCGAGAAGGGCTGCGGCGAGCGGGACACGGATCGTCATGCGCCACCGTGTGGCAGGCGAAACGATCGCCGCCAAGCCTCGACGCCGGCTCACATGAAGCTGTATGGGTCCACGTCGACCGCGACGCGCACCCCACGCGGCCACTCCAGCGCACCGAGCCAGCTCCGGATCACGTCCTGCACGTCGAGCGCGCGCCGCGCATGGACCAGCAGCCGCTGGCGATGGCGCCCGCGCAGCATGGCGAGCGGGGCGGGGGCGGGGCCGAACACCATCATCCCCTCGATCTCCGGGGCGCGTCGGCCGATCAGGCGCGCGGTGTCGACGGCCTCGTCCAGCTTCTCCGCCGAGACGATGATCGCGACGTAGCGGCCGAAGGGCGGGGCGCCCGCCTCGCGGCGGCTCTCCGTCTCGGCCGCGTAGAAGCTGTCGGCATCGCCCGTCACCAGCGCTTGGATCACCGGCGCCTGCGGCTCGCGGGTCTGGAGGAAGACGCGCCCCGGCTTGGCGCCGCGCCCGGCGCGTCCTGCCACCTGCGCGATCTGCTGGAAGCTGCGCTCGGCCGCGCGCAGGTCGCCGCCCGCGAGGCCGAGATCGGCGTCCACCACGCCGACCAGCGTGAGGTTGGGGAAATGATAGCCCTTGGTGATGAGCTGAGTGCCGATCACCACGTCGATGTCACCGGCCTCCATGCGGTTGACGAACTCGGCCGCCTTGGCGGGGGACCAGATCGTGTCCGATGTCACAACGGCTGCCCGGGCGTCGGGCAGGATCGCGGCGACCTCGTCGGCGATGCGCTCGACGCCGGGGCCGCAGGCGACGAGGCTGTCTTCCTCATGGCATTCTGGGCAGGCGGCGGGCGGCGGCATGACATGGCCGCAATGGTGGCAGGCGAGCCGCGCCATCAGCCGGTGCTCGACCATCCACGCCGTGCAGTTGGGGCAGCGGAAGCGATGCCCGCAATGCCGGCACAGCGTCAGCGGCGCATAGCCGCGCCGATTAAGGAAGAGCAGCGACTGCTCGCCCTTCGTCATCGTCTCCTTGAGCGCCTCGACCAGTGTGGGCGCGATCCAGCGCTGCTTGGGCGGCGGATCCTGCGTCAGGTCGATGATGGCGATCGACGGCATCTGCGCGACGCCGTAGCGGCCGGGAAGCTTGAGCTCGCGATATTTGCCCGCTGCCACCATCTGCCGCGTCTCGATCGCCGGCGTGGCGGAGGCGAGCAGCACCGGCACGCCCTCGAAATGCCCGCGCATCACGGCAACGTCGCGGGCGTGGTACATCACGCCTTCTTCCTGCTTGAAGCTCGTCTCGTGCGCCTCGTCGACCACAATCAGGCCGAGGTCGCGGTAGGGCAGGAACAGGGCGGATCGCGCGCCGCAGACCACCTTCGCCTCGCCGGTCGCGATCGCACGCCAGGCGCGGCGGCGCTGAGACTGGCGCAGATCCGAATGCCAGGCGACCGGCAGGTGGCCGAAGCGTCCTTCGAAGCGCTTGAGGAAAGGCTCGGTCAGCGCGATCTCGGGCAGCAGCACCAGCGATTGCCGGCCGTCCTCGATGGCCGCCGCGATGGCTTCGAAATAGACCTCGGTCTTGCCCGATCCGGTGACGCCGTCGAGCAGCATCGGATCGAAGCGGTGCGCCTCCACCGCCTCGACGATCGTGTCGGCGACGGCGCGCTGCTCGGGGGATAAGTGGGGCGGCGCGAAGGTCGGATCGGGCGCGGGAAAGGGGGCCTCCATTGTCACCTCCATCGCCTCGATCGCGCCGGCCTTGGCGAGCCCGCGGATCACCGCGTCGGAGACGCCGGCGATCGCGGCGAGCTCGCGCACCAGCCCCTGCCGCTCGCCGATCCGCTCCAGAGCCTGCTCGCGCTGCGGGGTGAGGCGAGCCGGCACCTGGCCGGTCGCGCGATATTCGATGACGGTGCGCCCACCCTCGAGCGCGCTCGCCGAGGCTAGCGCCATGCGGAGCACCGCTGCGGGCGGCGCGAGATAATAGCTGGCGGTCCACTCGATCAGCCGGCGGAGCGGCGCTGCGATCGGTGGCAGGTCATAGACCGAGAGCAGGTTGCGCAGCCGGTTGTCGCCGACCTCGGCGTCGGAGGGCATGCGATTCGCCTCCCACACCACTCCGGCGATCTGGCGAGGGCCGAGCGGCGCCAGCACGATCGAGCCGGGCTCCACCGTCATGCTGTGCGGCACCCGATAGTCGAGCGGGCCAAGAGCGGAGTTGAGCAGCAGGACGCGGGCGCGGGACATCGCGACCTCCCATCGGGGATCGCGCGCGGCGGCGCAACTGGCACGCGGCTGTCCCCCTATACCTTTTGGTAAGCGGGTTCACGCTTTCGTAATGGTCGAAGAGGTGCTTACATGGATCAATAAATCAGAGGGGCAGAGTCGATGTTCGAGACGGAGAGGCTGTCGATCAGGCGGATCGGTTTGAAAGACGCGGGGTTCATGCTCGCGATGCTCACCGATCGGGGTTTTCTTGCGCATATCGGCGACCGCGGGGTGCGGACGCTGGAGGATGCGGAAGACTATATTCGCGATCGGGTTCTCTCGTCTTATGAAGAACATGGCTTCGGTATGTATTGCGTCGCGCTCAAGGACGGCGGCGAGCCGATCGGCACCGTCGGATTCGTGCGGCGCGAGGGGCTGAGCGCGCCCGACATCGGCTTTGCATTCCTGGAGCCGCACACTGGCCGGGGCTATGGCCAGGAGGCCGCGCGTGCGCTGATCGACTGGGGGCGGGAGACGCTCAACATCGGTCCTCTGCTGGCGATCACCGCGCCCCAGAATGTGGCATCGGCGGCGCTGCTGCGCACGCTGGGTTTCCGCGAGACGGGGCGCGTGGTGCTGCCTGCGCATGGCGGCGAGAGCCGGCTGTTCGTCGAGGGGTGAAAAGGTCCGTTCGGGCTGCGCTTGTCGAAGCCCTGTCCTTTCCCTTGAT
>DATGEV010000016.1:0-2908 GCA_035309885.1 Sphingomonas sp. | reverse complement strand
GAGGCGCGCCGCGCGCGATACGCCGCGTTGGCGGATTGGGCCCGCGCGGAAGCCCTCGCCGGCGTGATGACCGCGCACCATGCCGACGATCAGGCCGAGACGCTGCTGATGCGCCTCGCGCGCGGCGCGGGCCTCGCCGGTCTCGGCGGCATCCGCCCGCACCGCCCGATCGACGAGGCCGATCCCGCCGGCCCCAAGCTGCTCCGCCCGCTGCTCGGCTGGCGCAAGGCGGAGCTGGAGGCGATCGTCGCCTCGACGGGAATCGAGCCCGCGCGCGATCCCTCGAACAGCGACTCCCGATTCGATCGTACCGCCGCGCGCGCGCTGCTCGCTGAGGCAAGCTGGCTCGATCCGGCACGAGTCGCTGCCAGCGCCAGCCATCTGCGCGACGCCGATGCCGCGCTGGAGGCGGTCACCGCCGACTTTCTCGCCCACGCGCTGGTGGTGGAGGGCACAGGCGTCGCCCTCACCCCCGGCACGGCGCCCCGCGACATCCTGCGCCGCGCGCTCATCCATCTGTTTTCGCGTCATTTCGATGCCCGGCCCGACGGCCCCGGACTCGCCCGGCTGATGGCCACGCTGGAGGCCGGCGCCACCGCGACGCTGGCCGATGTGCTGGCGACAGGCGGCCTCACATGGCGTTTCCGCCCCGCCCCGCCGCGCCGACAATCCCCTTCATCGACCTGATCGATCTTGTTCCATTGCCATTAACCCGGCCCGCCCTACATAATTGTTCGGGACACTCGGATCGGAACACCCATGCAGAACGACGACAAGGAACCCCAGGGCAACGGCAACGCCTGGATGAAGAACATGCTGGTCGTGTTCGCCATCGTCGGTGCCCTGTTCCTGTTTGTCTCATTGTTCGACGGCGGCATGCGCGACACCCGCGCGGGCGATACGATCGCTTACTCGGACTTCCTCGCGAAGGTCGACGACGGCAGCATCAAGGACGTCGTGATCGCGGACAACGTGATCTCCGGCAAGATCGGCAACGATCAGACCTTCCACACCATCTCGCCCGGTGACGCGCAGCTCGTGCAGCGTCTCCAGGATCATGGCGTCCGCTTCCGCGCCAAGCCGGAAGAGACGACCTCGGTGTGGCTGCTGCTGCTCTATCAGGCGCTGCCCTTCCTGCTGATCCTCGGCATCGCCTTCTTCGTGATGCGCCAGATGCAGAAGAATGCCGGCTCGGGCGCGATGGGCTTCGGCAAGAGCCGCGCCAAGCTGCTCACCGAGAAGCATGGCCGCGTCACCTTCGACGACGTCGCCGGCATCGACGAGGCCCGCGAGGAGCTTCAGGAGATCGTCGATTTCCTCAAGGATCCGTCGCGCTTTGCCCGCCTCGGCGGCAAGATCCCGAAGGGTGCGCTGCTGGTCGGCTCGCCCGGCACCGGCAAGACGCTGCTCGCCCGCGCCATCGCGGGTGAGGCGGGCGTGCCCTTCTTCACCATCTCGGGTTCGGACTTCGTCGAGATGTTCGTCGGCGTCGGTGCGTCGCGCGTCCGCGACATGTTCGAGCAGGCCAAGAAGAACGCGCCATGCATCGTCTTCATCGACGAGATCGACGCGGTCGGCCGCCATCGCGGCGCCGGCCTCGGCAACGGCAATGACGAGCGCGAGCAGACGCTCAACCAGCTGCTCGTCGAGATGGACGGCTTCGAGGCCAATGAGGGCATCATCATCATCGCGGCGACCAACCGCCCTGACGTGCTGGACCCTGCGCTGCTGCGTCCGGGCCGCTTCGACCGTCAGGTCGTGGTGCCGCGCCCCGATATCGACGGCCGCGAGAAGATCCTCTCCGTCCACATGAAGAAGGTGCCGACCGCACCCGACGTCAACACGCGCACCATCGCGCGCGGCACGCCGGGCTTCTCGGGCGCCGATCTTGCCAACCTCGTCAACGAGGCCGCTCTCTTGGCCGCCCGCAAGGGCAAGCGCCTCGTCGCCATGCGCGAGTTCGAGGAGGCCAAGGACAAGGTGATGATGGGCGCCGAGCGCAAGTCCATGGTCATGACCGAGGACGAGAAGAAGGCCACTGCCTATCACGAAGCCGGCCACGCGCTCGTCTCGCTGCGTGTCGACGGCTGCGATCCGCTCCATAAGGTGACAATCATCCCGCGCGGTCGTGCGCTGGGCGTGACGTGGAACCTGCCCGAGCGTGATCGGTATTCGATGTCGATGAAGCAGATGAAGGCGCGCCTCGCGCTCTGCTTCGGCGGCCGCATCGCCGAGCAGCTGATCTACGGCGCGGACGAGCTCAACACCGGCGCCTCCAACGACATCCAGCAGGCCACCGACATGGCCCGCTCGATGGTGATGGAATATGGCATGTCCGAGAAGCTCGGCTGGCTGCGCTATCGCGACAATCAGGACGAGGTGTTTCTCGGCCACTCGGTCAGCCGCGCACAGAACATGTCGGAGGAAACCGCCAAGCTGATCGACAGCGAGATCCGCCGTCTGGTCGAGGAAGGCGAGGGCCGTGCCCGTCAGGTGCTCACCGACAATCTCGACGAGCTGCACAAGCTGGCACTGGCGCTGCTCGAATATGAGACGCTAACCGGCGACGAGGCCAAGCGAGCCATCGCCGGCGAGGATATCGGCCGCGACGACAAGGCCAACCGCACGCCGCAGCCGCGTTCGGCGACCGGTTCGTCCATCCCCAAATCGCGCCGCCCGGGCGGCGGCTGGGGTGAGCCCACGCCTGCCGGCGCGTAATGCCTCTCACGACGGACGACGAAGGGCCGGGGCAGCGATGCTCCGGCCCTTTTCGTTTGGGGGGCGATGCGGCGCCCTACCCGCCCGCCGTTCGGGCTGAGCATATCGAAACCCTGTTCTTTCCTCTTGAAGAGAAGGGCAGCCCTTCGACAGGCTCAGGGCGAACGGTTGGGATTGGTGGATTTCGGTC
>DATGEV010000015.1:0-2346 GCA_035309885.1 Sphingomonas sp. | reverse complement strand
GATCGCTTATTCCAATGTTCCGGCCTCTAGAATAAGATTCATTCGTGATTAGACTAAAGAATAAATACTTCCAGTTAACACATGTTGGAGATTTATTCGCTCCCGTCCTCTCCCCGCCTAGCCCGCTCGAATAGCCACACGCGGATCGCGCTGGCCAGATTGGGGGGATCGTCCGCCTCGATCCGCTTCGCGTCGATGCGGGCGACCAGCGCGGACAGCGGCAGATCGAGCTCCGTCGCAGCCTCACCGAGCGCGGTCCAGAAGACCGGCTCGAGACTGATGGAGGTGGCGTGGCCGGCGATCGCGACCGAGCGCTTGATCGGACCCGCCACGCCCCTCACCTCAATACATATGCTGGCCGCCGTTGATCGACAGCGTCGAGCCGGTGATGAAGCCGCCGTCCTCGGCGACCAGGAACGCGACACCGCGCGCAATCTCCGACGCGTGGCCGAGGCGGCCGACCGGGATCTTGGCGACGATCTTCTCCAGCACATCCTCGGGCACCGCGGCGACCATGTCGGTGTCGATATAGCCGGGCGCGATCGCGTTGACGGTCACGCCGAACTTGGCGCCTTCCTGCGCCAGCGCTTTGGTGAAGCCGTGGATACCGGACTTGGCGGCGGCATAGTTGACCTGGCCGTACTGGCCGGCCTGCCCGTTGATCGAGCCGATGTTGACGATCCGTCCCCAGCCCCGCGCGCGCATCCCCGGGAAGGCCGCCTTGGCCATGTTGAAGCAACCGCCGAGATTGGTGTCGATCACCGCCTTCCACTGCTCGTAGGTCTGCTTGAGAATGGTGCCGTCGCGGGTGATGCCGGCATTGTTAACGATGACATCAACGGGGCCGAGATCGTGCTCGATCTTCTCCACGCCGGCGAGGCAGGCCTCATGGTCGCACACGTCCCACTTGTAGGTGGCGATGCCGGTCTTCTCGGTGAAGACCTGCGCCTTGGCGTCGTCGCCGCAATAATTGGCGGCCACCTTCAGGCCCATGTCACGCAGGGCGATGCTGATCGCCTCGCCGATCCCACGGGTACCACCGGTCACGATCGCTACGCGGTTCATCGAACTCTCCCCTCTACGATTGTTACAAGCCTAGAAAGCCGTCCTCCAGCCTTCAAGTTCCGTCTTGATGACAGTACGCAGCATAGAAATTCCTTCAACGCTGTCATTGAGGCAGGGTAGGTAGGCGAAGTGAGTGCCGCCGGCCGCCTCGAAGGTCTCACGACCGCGGATTGCGATCTCCTCGAGCGTCTCGACGCAGTCCGCCGAAAAACCCGGTGCCACCACCGCCACTCGCTTCATCCCTCGCCCGGGCAGCCCCGCGAGCGTCGTATCGGTCGGCGGCTCCAGCCACTTCGCCCGGCCGAAGCGCGACTGGAACGCCACGACCAGCTCGCGACCCAGCGCTTCGGACAGCAGGCGCGCGGTCTTGCGGCAGTGGCAATGATAGGGGTCGCCGAGTTCCAGCGTGCGCTGGGGCATGCCGTGGAAGCTCGCTAGGATCGCGTCCGGAGCGAAATCGAGCGCCGCCAGCGACGCACGCACCGACGCCGCCAGCGCGTCGATATAGGCTGGATGGTCGTAATAGGGCGGCAGCGTGCGGATCGCCGGCTGCCAGCGCATCGTCGCCAGCGCGGCGAACGCCCTGTCGTTGGCGGTGGCGGTCGTTGCGGCACAATATTGCGGATAGAGCGGCGCAATCAGGAGGCGATCGCACCCTGCGGCCTTGAGCGCCGCGACGCGGTCGGCGATCGCGGGTTGGCCGTAGCGCATGGCATAGTCGACGATCACGCCCGGCCCGAACGCCGCCTTCAGCGCCACCGCCTGCCGGCGGGTGATGGCGGCGAGCGGCGATCCGTCGTCGGTCCACACCTGCGCATAGGCATGTGCGGATTTCTTGGGCCGCGTGCGCAGTATGAGCCCGCGCAGGATCGGCTGCCACAACAGCGGCGGGATCTCCACGACGCGCCGATCGGACAGGAACTCGCCGAGATAGCGCCGCACCGCGCCCGGCTCGGCGGCGTCCGGCGTGCCGAGATTGACCAGCAACACGCCGACCCGCGGCGCGGCGACGGGCGGATGGTCGGCGGGCCGAACGTCGGTCATGCGGAGAGCCTCAACGGCAATTGGCGGGAACGACGACCAGTGCTGGCTGCAAGTGCGTTGGCGATCGCCGGTGCCACCGGCGGCACCGCGAGCCCCGATACCCCACCCGAAGGCGCACGGCTGACGACGATGTCGATCCGCAGGTCAGGCACATGGGCCAGCGTCGGAATCCCGAAGGCGCCGAGTCGCCGCTGGTCGACGAGGCCCCGCGTCACCCCGATCGGATCGCCGATCACA
>DATGEV010000014.1:0-2157 GCA_035309885.1 Sphingomonas sp. | reverse complement strand
CCTGGTCGACACCGCCCGGGCCCTGCTGCCGGCTAAGCCGGGCTACGCCAAGCTCGAAAAGCTGCTCGAAACCGCCTGACGACCGGCAACCAATCCGTCGCTGGCCCCTCGGCCCAGCGACGGATTGGTTGCTTCACTGCCCCCGCAGCGCCTTGGCAAGCTCGGCGCCGCGTGCCTGAGCCAGCACACCGCAATCATGGACCTGCTCGACCGTGCGATCGAGCGACAGCCCGCCGCGCTTATACTTTTCCACCTTGGGACGCAGCGCTGCCTCGATCGCGGCCGCCTTGTCCACCGAGCAATAGCTCGAGCCGTAGCTCGGCAACGTCGACGCCGTGAAGATGCCGTTGTCCTTCACAAAATCATCGTAATGCGCGAGCAGCCAGTCGAACGCCGCATCGCGGGTGGTCGGCTCGAACGCCATCCGGCGCAACAAGCTCAGACGATCGCTCGGCCGCAACCGGCTGTCTGCCATATGCTCGATCAGCCAGCGTCCGGTTGCGAGATTGTCGCTGCGGCCCAGCGCACCGATCGCGGCATCGCGGAACAGCGTGTCGTCGCTCGCGGCCGCCTTTTCGAACAACGCCGAGACGGCAGCATCGCCACCGGCGGCAAGATAGGCGTCGAAGCCGTCGTCATAGAGCGACTGGTCAAGCGCCGCCTTGTCGCCGCCGAGATAGACCGTGGCCGCCTTCGCCAGCTTGGCCGTCACGTCCTTGTCCTGTGCCTCACCCGCGAGCAGCGAGACGGTGTCCGAGCGCAGCTTCTGCCGATCCGGATCTTCGGCGATATAGACGCCGGCCTTGGGATCGAAGCCCAGCGCCGCGAGCTTGGGGCCATAGATGCCACCGATCAACGCGCGATAGGCCGGGAGATCGCCCGCAGCGACAAGCCCGCGCGCGCGCAGCCCGGCGAGGCGCTGCCCGCCATCCACAGCCGCGCCTGAATAGGGGTTCGCCGCCATCGCCTTGGCGGCATCGACCAGCAGCGCGGGCGAAACTTCGCCGGTGCGATAGCCCGCCCACAGGCTGTCTGTCATCGCCAGCGCCTCGCCCGGCGGCAGGCTCGCCGCCTGGCCGATCAGCGTGCGCCACTCGGCCTCGGGCAGCGAGAAGCGGTAATAGCCGGTGCCCCCGGCGTTGGGCATGATCGCCCCGGTGGCGCTGATCGGGAGCGTCGCGCTCACCTTGTCGAGCAGGCTGCACTGGCGCGTCTCGCCGATCCGGATGCAGAGCGGGATCGTCCAGGTCTCTGGCGCGATGTCGGTGCCGAGCATCGCATAGCGCTTCTGGCTGACGGCGAGGCCGCCGGCTGTCCGCTCGACCCGCACCACCGGTACGCCCTGTTGGTCGACGAAGCTCTTGAGCGCTGTCAGCACACGCGGATCCTTCGCAGCCTCGGCGAGAGAGGCGAAGAACTCGTCGGTCGACGCATTGCCATAGGCGTGGCGGTTGAGGTGCAGGCGCACACCGTCACGGAATTTCTCGTCGCCCAGATAGGCGGCGATCATCGCCACCACCTGCCCGCCCTTGCCGTAGGTGACGGCATCGAAGGCGCCGTCAACTTCGCCGGTGGTCTTGATCGGCTGATGGATCGGGCGGCCGGCTTTGAGCGCATCGGTGCTCATCGCGCGGAACGCCTCGTCGATCGCACCGACGTTGATCTTGAGATCGGGCCGCCACTCGTTGCCGATACGATAGCCCATCCAGTTGGCGAAGCTCTCGTTCAGCCAGATGTCGTCCCACCAGGCGGGCGTAACAAGATCGCCGAACCATTGGTGCGCGAGCTCATGGCTCACCACCATGCCGAATTCCTGCTTCTGCGAAGTCGATGCCCCCTTGTCGAGGAACAGGATGCTGTCGCCATAAGTGTCGGCGCCGGCATTCTCCATCGCACCCGGCATGATCGGCGATCCGATCTGGTCGAGCTTCGGGAATGGGAAGGGGCGACCGAAATATTTCTCCAGCAGGCCGACGATCGGCCCGGTGTTCTGGAGCGTGAAGCCCATCTGGTCCTTGTAGGGCTGGGTGCCTACGACGCGCACGGGCAGCGGCTGCGCGCGTTCCGGCGTCGGCGCGGCAGACCCGCTGACGGTGGCGAACGGCCCGACCATCATCGCGACGAGATAGGTCGGCAGCGGCTTGGTCGGCGCGAACT
>DATGEV010000013.1:0-16825 GCA_035309885.1 Sphingomonas sp. | reverse complement strand
CCGCCCACCAGCTATTCGAACCCCGCGCACTACGTCCACACCTCGCGCCGGATCGCGGAGGAGACCGAGGGCGGCTTCTGGTCAAACCAATTCGACAACACCGCCAACAGGATGGCGCATATCCGCACTACCGCGCGCGAGATCTGGGCGCAGACCGAGGGCAAGGTCGACGGCTTCACCTGCGCCGCCGGCACCGGCGGCACGCTGGCGGGTGTCGCGCTCGGCCTCAAGGAGCAGAACGAGGCAGTGGCGATCGCGCTCACCGATCCGCATGGTGCGGCGCTCTACGAATATTATGCCTGTGGTGAGCTTCGGGCCGAGGGCAATTCGGTTGCCGAAGGAATCGGCCAGAGCCGCATCACTGCCAATCTCGACGGCGCGCCGATCGACACGCAGTTCCGCATATCCGACGAGGAAGGGCTGTACTGGGTGCACCGGCTGCTGCGCGAAGAGGGGCTGCACGTCGGCCTGTCGTCGGGCATCAACGTGGCCGGGGCGGTGGCGCTGGCCCGGACACTGGGCCCCGGGCGCACGGTGGTGACGATGCTGTGCGATTCGGGAATGCGCTATCTCTCGACGCTGTCGAACCCCGACTGGCTGCGCGCCAAAGGGCTCAGCGTGCCATCCTGGCTGGAGCGTCCGTAAGGCCTGCGCTAGAAGGGCTTATGGCCGACGAGGAAACCCTGCTCCGCGATCAGCGCGATGCGATCATGCAGCGCGTCCGCGTCGGGCTGACCGGCTTGGCGGCAGTGTTCCTGCTCACCTTGCTCGCGGCATCGATCTTCAGCCTGCTTGGCCAGGACGAGCCGCATGGCGCCAAGCTCGCCCGCGGCGACAATGTCGCCAATGTCGCATCGGCCGAGGATCTGCCCAAGGAGCCGCTGGCCGAACTCGGCATCGCGCCGGGCGGCAACCTGCCCAAGGCGGCTGACAAGCAGGCCGCGCCGGCCCCCGCTGCGGCACCCTCGGTGGCGTCTGGGGCCATGCCGGCCCATCCCGGCACCGGGCCCGCGCCGCACAACTGATCCCCGCCGCGCCGGGCGCACGGCTTATCCCCCTTATCCACACCCTGTGACAAACGGCACCCGCACTGCCTGTGGGCCGATCGGCCATGGCTTGGGGATTCGCGCGCTGATCCCTGCGATTCCCGGCATTTGGGCGGCCGATTGAGGAGAGGGCGTGCTGTCTTCAACACAGTTATCCACAGGCTTATGACAAGAACAAACCGGGGCTTTCGGCGATTTTTAGCCGCTTTTACTCACAGGCTTCGTCCAGAGGGCTCCAAGAAATGCACAGAGAAACCCATCCAGTGGTATTGAAACCCATAACCTCCCCATGATACTCCCCTGTTCGTCCGCGAAGGTGCCGTCGGGGAGCGGTGGTCATCGGGATTGCGGAAGGGTGGCGGAGCACAGCGCGCCACCGAACGGGGCAAGGGTTGGACATCGGCCATCTCTTTCAGGGCCATGCGCTCAACGCGGTGGACGCGAAGGGACGGGTATCCGTGCCCGCGGGCTTCCGTGCGCTCATCGAAAAGCGCGCCCTGAAGAACGCCTTGGACCCCGACAACACGCTGATGATCGGCGAGCATGCGAGCGGGAACTGCCTCACCGCGCTCGATGCCGTGGCGTCGGCGGAATTCGATCAACAGCTGCGCGACGGTGTCGCCGATCTGCCCGCCGCCGAGCGTCTCTCCGCGCTCGAAGAGGCGCGCGTCGACGCGTTCGGCAGCCTTGAGGCGGTGAAGTTCGACGGCGCCGGCCGCATGGTGCTCTCCCCCATGCTGCGCGCGGTTGGCGAGATCGAGGATCTGGCCTTCTTCCTCGGCGCCGGCTCGTCCTTCCAGATCTGGAACCCGGTGAAGGCGCTGGCCGCCTTCCCGGACGGCTCGCGCAACCGCAAGACGCTGGCTTTCCTGCTCAAGGAACGGGGGATCGCGGCGTGAGCGATGCCCCCCACATTCCGGTCCTGCTCGATGAGGTGATGACGGCGCTCGCGGTGAAGCCCGGCGAGACGCATGTCGACGGCACATTTGGGGCGGGCGGCTACACACGGGCGATCCTGGCCGCGGGGGCGGCACGGGTGTTTGCGTTTGATCGGGATCCGGACGCCATCGCCGCAGGGCGGGCGCTGGAAGCGGAGAGCGAGGGGCGGCTCGTACTGGTAGCGGAGCGTTTTTCCCGGATGGCGCAAGCCTTGGTCGCGCTCGGCGTGACGAGTGTGGATGGCGTGACGCTGGATATCGGCGTCTCGTCGATGCAGCTCGATCAGGCCGGGCGCGGCTTTTCGTTCCAGGCGGACGGTCCGCTCGACATGCGGATGGAACAGGCCGGCACCAGCGCAGCCGATTTCGTCAACGAGGCCGACGAGGCGGAGATCGCCGACGTGCTCCACCTTTATGGCGAGGAACCGCGCGCGCGCCGCATCGCCCGCGCGATCGTCGCGGCGCGTCCGCTCAGCCGCACCGGCGAGCTGGCCGAGGTGGTGCGCCGCGCGGTCGGCCATCATCCCGGCATGCCCAAGGATCCCGCGACGCGGACCTTCCAGGCGATCCGCATCCATCTCAACCGCGAGCTCGACGAGCTGGACGAGGGGCTGTCGGCGGCGGAGTCGCTGCTGGCGCCGGGCGGCCGGCTGGCGGTGGTGAGCTTCCACAGCCTCGAAGACCGCATCGTGAAGCGCTTCCTCAACGCGCGCGGCAAGCCCAAGCCCGCCGGTTCGCGTCACTTGCCCGAGGCCGCACCCGGCCGCGAGCCCAGCTTCGAGTCCGTATCGCGTGGCATTCGTGCCGGTGAGCAAGAGCTCGCCGACAATCCGCGTTCCCGTTCGGCGACCCTGCGCGCCGCGCGCCGCAACACCGCGCCGGCCTGGCCGGCGGACACAAGGGCACCCACCCGCCAGGCGGCCGGCCATCGCGCCACCCGCCGAGGAGCATGATGATGATCGCGACCCGTTTCAGAACCGTGGGCTGGGTGGCGAGCGTCGCCGCCGCGGCGCTGGGCTGCTACCTCGTCTCGCTCCGCGTCGCGTCCGAGCGCGCGCAGGTGGCGCAGCTTGAACATCGCCTGTTCACGACGCGTGAGGACATCCGCTCGCTGCAGACCGAACTCAACACGCGGAGCCGGCTCGTGCAGCTGGAGCGGTGGAACGCGGACGTGCTGTCGTTGACCGCACCCAAGGCGCACCAGTATCTGGCGGGCGAGATGCAGCTCGCCAGCCTTGCCACTCCGGCGGCCCCGTCGACCGCCGCCGGCGCCCCCGACGCATCCGGCCTCCAGGCGCCGCCCGCCGTCGCGCAGGTGGCCTATCGTCGCGTGGCGGATGCGCCGGCGACGCGGCTGGTGCATTCGGTGTCGCTCGACCTCGATTCGCCGGCCGACCAGCCGCAACTGCGCCGTGTGAGCCTGACCCGCCCGATCGCCGAGGATCGGCTGAGCGGGGGCGGGCATGTTGCGTATCTGGATGCGAGCGGGAAGATGCGACGGCCGTGACCGCCCTCATCACGCGCCCCGACAGGGTCCGGCTCGCCGGTCAGCGCCAGCAATCGCTGGCGCTTGTTCATTTCCGCCTGATGGTGGTCATGCTGCTGTTCCTGGGCGTGGTCGGGCTGATCGCGCTCCGGCTGCTGTGGATCTCGCTGTTCGCGGGCACCGGCCCGTCGGCCGCGACGCTGAGCGACCTACCGCCGCGCGGCGACATCGTCGATCGCAATGGCGTGCCGATGGCGCGCACCATCATGGCCTGGTCGATCGGCCTGCATCCCAAGGCGCTGGTCAACGATCCGATGGAGGTGGCGCAGAAGCTCGCCGCCGCGATGCCCGAGCACAGCGCCGCCGATTATGTTGCGATGCTGAAATCGGGGAAGAGCTTCATCTATCTGCGCCGCCGCGCGACGCCCGAGCTGGTGGCGCAGGTGAACGCGATCGGCGAGCCGGCCATCGCGCTCGCCCGCGAGCCCGAGCGGCTCTATCCCGAAACCTCGCTCGCCGCCCATGTGCTCGGCTGGACCGACATCGACGGCAAGGGCACGTTCGGCATGGAGAAGGCGCTCGACAAGCGCCTGCTCGATCCGGCCACGCGCGGCACGCCGGTGGCGCTGTCGATCGACAGCCGCGTGCAGGCCGCGCTGGAGGCCGAACTCGGCGCCGCGGTCGAGAAGTTCACGGCGGCTGGCGGCGAAGGCCTCGTGCTCGACGTGCGCACCGGCGAGGTGGTGGCGATGACATCGCTGCCTACCTTCAACCCCAATGATCCGGGCAAGACCGGGATCGAGGCGCTCAAGAACAACACCACCCAGTCGGTCTATGAGCTGGGTTCCACCTTCAAGGCGATCACCATCGCCAACGCGATCGACACCGGCGTCGTCACCTCGATGACGAAGAAGTACGACGCGACCGCGCCGCTCCAGATCGGCCGCTACAAGATTCACGACGACCATCCCGAAAATCGCTGGCTGAACGTGCCGGAGATGATGGTCAAATCGTCGAACATCGTCACCGCGCGCATCGCCGACGAGCTCGGGGAGGCGCGCGAAGTCGCAATGTTCAAGAAGCTCGGCCTCGACAAGCCGCCGGCGATCGAGCTCGGCGCCTCGGCACGGCCGCTATGGCCGACCTATTGGGGTCGCACCACGGTGATGACGGTGGGCTTCGGCCACGGCATCGCGGTAACGCCGCTCAACCTCGCCATCGCCTATGCCGCGCTGGTCAATGGCGGCATCTATCGCCCCGCGACATTGCTCAAGCGCGGCCCAGACAATCCCGTGCCGGCCGGCCGCCGCGTGATCCAGGAATCGACCAGCGCGCGCGTGCGCCAGCTTCTCCGTCTTGTGGTGCTTCCCGAGGCGGACGGCACCGGCAAGAAGGCCGACGTCCCCGGCTTCCGGCTGGGCGGCAAGACCGGCACAGCGGAAAAGGCGCAGGGCGGCGGCTACAACCACAAGGTCAACGTCTCGACCTTCGCCGGCGTCTTCCCGATGGATGACCCGCGCTACGTCATCATGATGACGCTCGACAGCCCGCACGGCACCAAGGACACCTATGGCTTCACGACCGCGGCATGGGTAGTGGGGCCAGCGATCGCGCACACTGTCGCGCGGATCGGACCGCTGCTCGGCGTCATCCCGGACGAGCGCCATGACGTCGACGAGAGCGAGCTGATGCCGCTGCTCTGGCGGCCCGACAAGGACAAGAAGCCGGCGCTGACCGGCGCCGCCGCGGCGGCCCACGACAAGGACTGAGACGACCGGCATGAAATTGAGCGAGCTGATCGACGGACAGACGGGCATAGCGGGCGAGGCACGGGTGACCGGCTGCGCGATCGATCATCGCAAGGTGGCGCCGGGAACGATCTTCGGCGCGTTCCGGGGGCAGTTGCGCAACGGCGAGGATTTCATCGCCGATGCGGTCGCCGGCGGCGCCGTGGCGGTGGTCGCGCGGCCCGAAGCGAGCGTGCCCGCGCCGGCGCTCCACATCGCCGACGCCGAGCCGCGCCGTGCCTTCGCCCGCATCGCCGCGCGCTTCTTCGCGCCCTTCCCGGAGACGGTGGTGGCCGTCACCGGCACCAACGGCAAGACCTCGACTGTCGAGCTCACCCGCCAGTTGTGGCGGATGCAGGGCCATGTCGCCGCCTCGATCGGCACGCTTGGCGTCACCACCACCGATGCCGAGGGACAGGCGCAGCAGATCTCGACCGGGCTCACCACGCCCGACATCGTCACCTTCCTCGCCAACATGGCAGGGCTCCGGATGGAGGGCGTCACCCACGCCGCATTCGAGGCCAGCAGCCACGGCCTCGCCCAGTTCCGCACCGAGGGGCTGCAGGTCCGCGTCGCCGCCTTCACCAACCTGACGCGCGACCATCTCGACTATCATGGCACGATGGAGGCCTATCTCGAGGCCAAGCTGCGCCTTTTCACCGAGGTGGTGGACCGCGACGGCGCCGCGGTGGTGTGGGCCGACGATCCTGTCTCCACCCGCGTCGCTGAGATCGCGCGCGAGCGGGGGCTCAAGCTGCTGACTGTGGGCACCAGGGGCGAGACGCTCAAGCTCGTCGACCGCCAGCCGACCCAGCTCGGCCAGCACCTGACGATCGAGGCCGAGGGTAAGGCGCACAAGGTCAACCTGCCGCTGATCGGCGCCTATCAGGCCGCCAACGCGCTGGTCGCGGCGGGCTTTGCGCTGGCGACGGGCGGCAAGCTCGCCGACGTGCTGATGGGCATGTCGCGGCTCCAGCCGGTGCGCGGACGCCTCGAGCGCGCGGTCATCACCGCCAAGGGCGCGCCGGTCTATGTCGACTATGCGCACACCCCCGACGGCTTGCAGGCCGCGATCGCCGCGCTGAAGCCGCACGCCAGGGATCGGTTGATCGTCGTGTTCGGCGCGGGCGGTGATCGTGATACCGGCAAGCGCCCCGAGATGGGCGCGATCGCCGCCAAGATGGCCGACATCGCCATCGTCACCGACGACAATCCGCGCACCGAAGAGCCCGCCTCGATCCGCGCCGCGATCATGGCGGCGGCCCCCGGCGCGCGCGAGATCGGCGACCGCCGATCGGCCATCGCCGCCGCCGTGGCGGAAGCGGGCGACGGCGACATCGTGCTCGTCGCCGGCAAGGGCCACGAGACTGGCCAGATCGTCGGCGACCGCGTGCTGCCCTTCGACGACGTGCAGGTCGCGCGCGAGGTGGCGGCATGATGCGTCCTGTAACACGTACTTTGACTTCGCTCCGGACGAACGGCGGGCCTGGTGCAAGCCGCTCTTTCTCCGTTCGTCCTGAGCTTGTCGAAGGACGTGCTGCGGGAGCCGACGCATGACGACGCTCTGGACCTCCGCCGAGATCGCGGCCGCCGTCCGCGGCACGGCGGTCGGTTCGTTCGAGGTTTCGGGCGTCGCCTATGATTCGCGCGAGGTCGGCCCGCACGATCTGTTCGTGGCGCTGCAGGGCGAGAGCACCGACGGTCACCGCTTCGTGGCCCAGGCCTTCGCGCAGGGCGCGGCGGGCGTGATCGTGTCGCAGCCGGTCGACGGCCCGCACGTCCATGTCGAGGACACGACGGCCGCGCTCAACGCGCTCGGCGCTGCATCGCGCGCGCGGACGCAGGCGAAGATCATCGGCGTCACCGGATCGGTCGGCAAGACCGGCACCAAGGAGGCGCTGTTCGCCGCCCTCGACCGCAGCGCGCCCGGCCGCGCGCATCGTTCGGTGAAGAGCTACAACAACCATGTCGGCGTACCGCTCAGCCTGTCGCGCATGCCCGCCGGCACGCGCTTCGGCGTGTTCGAGATGGGCATGAACCATGCCGGCGAGCTCGACGCGCTGACCAGGCTCGTCCGCCCGCATGTCGCACTGGTGACGGCGATCGCGCCGGCGCATTCGGCCTTCTTCTCGGGCGAGGAGGCGATTGCCGACGCCAAGGGCGAGATTTTCCGCGGGCTGGAGCCCGGCGGCACCGCGATCATTCCCTTCGACAGCCCGCACCGCGACCGGCTGATCGCCGCGGCTGAGCCCTATGCCACCAAGATCGTCACCTTCGGGCGCGGTGCCGGCGCTGACGTCCGTGCGGCCGAAGCGGTGCGCGGGCTGGCCGGCACGCTGGTTAACGCGACGCTGCCCGGTGGCCAGCTCACCTTCACTATCGGCCTGCCCGGCGAGCATTGGGTGTCCAACGCGCTCGCGGTGCTGGCCGCGGTCGAGGCTGTGGGGGGCGATCTCGCCGCCGCTGGCCTCGCGCTCGCCGAGATGGCCGGACTGCCGGGGCGCGGCGCGCGCCGAATCGTGCCGATGGCTGGCGGCGACGCGCTGCTGATCGACGAGAGCTACAACGCCAACCCCGCCTCGATGGCCGCGACAATCCGCGAGCTGGGGCAGGAGCGAGCGACCCGCCGCATCGCGCTGCTCGGCGAGATGCGCGAGCTGGGTGAGGGGTCGGCCGGCTATCATGCCGCGCTCGCGCAGCCATTGATCGACGCTGGTGCACAGGTCGTCATCCTCGTCGGCGAGGGCATGGCCCCGCTCGCCGAATCACTTGCGGGGCATGTCGATGTCGCGCATGTCGCCGATGCTGCGGCTGCGAAGGACCGGCTGGCGGAGATGCTCCGCCCCGGCGACGCGGTGCTCGTCAAGGGATCCAACGCCATCGGACTCGCCCGCGTCATCGCGGCGCTGGCGGGAGAGAACGCCTAATGCTCTATTTTCTCGCCGACCATCTGGGCTTTCCCCACGCGCTCAATCTGGTGCGCTACATCACCTTCCGCGCCGGCGCCGCCGCGCTGACGGCGTTGTTCCTCGGCCTGATCATCGGGCCGAAGTTCATCGGCTGGCTGCGCATCCGGCAGGGCAAGGGCCAGCCGATCCGCAGCGACGGGCCGCAGAGCCATTTCGCCAAGCGCGGCACGCCCACCATGGGCGGCCTCATGATCCTGACGGCGCTGATCGTCTCGATGCTGCTGTGGATGGATCTGACCAACCGCTACACCTGGGCGGTGCTGTTCGTGACGCTCGGCTTCGGCGCGATCGGCTTCCTCGACGATTATGACAAGGTGAAGAAGCGTTCGACCAAGGGCGTGTCGGGCAAGACGCGGCTCGCGGCCGAGTTTCTGATCGCCGGTATCGCGAGTTGGCTGATCATCCACATCGGCAACACCCATCTCTACCTGCCCTTCTACAACGGGCCGGTGATCGATCTCGGCTGGTTCTACATCCCCTTTGCGGCCTTCACGATCGTGTCGTTCGGCAATGCGGTGAACCTGACCGACGGGCTCGACGGGCTGGCGACGATGCCGGTGATCATCGCCTGTCTCGCCTTCTTCGTGATCACCTATCTGGTCGGCAACGTGAAGTTCGCGACCTATCTCGGCCTGCCGCACGTGCCGGGAGCGGGCAATCTCACCATCATCTGCGCCGCGATCATCGGCGCGGGGCTGGCCTTCCTGTGGTTCAACGCGCCGCCGGCGGCGGTCTTCATGGGCGATACCGGCAGCCTCGCGCTCGGCGGCGCGATCGGCACCATCGCGGTCGTCTCGCACCATGAGATCGTGCTGGGGATCGTCGGCGGGCTGTTCGTGGTCGAGGCGATGAGCGTCATCATCCAGGTGTTCTTCTACAAGCGTACCGGCAAGCGCGTGTTCAAGATGGCGCCGATCCACCATCATTTCGAACAGATCGGCTGGTCCGAGCCGACCGTCGTCATCCGCTTCTGGATCATCTCCTTCGTGCTGGCGCTGGCGGGTCTCGCCACGCTCAAGCTCCGGTGATCGTCTCCCCGGCCTTTGCGGGGAAGCGCTATGCGGTGCTCGGGCTTGCGCGCTCCGGCCTCGCGACTGTGCGCGCGCTGCTGGAGAGCAGCGCCCACGTCACCGCATGGGATTCGGATGCGACGAAGCGCAACCTCATCCTCCCCGGAACGGGGAGAGGGACCGGCGCAGCCGGTGGAGGGGTCTTGCGCGGCGTCTCACCCCTCCACCACCCTGCGGGTGGTCCCCCTCCCCGTGCCGGGGAGGAATTGGAGATCGCCGATCCGATGACGATCGAGCTCGCCGGCTTCGACGGCATCGTCGTCTCGCCGGGTGTGCCGCTCAACACCCATCCGATCGCAGAGCGCGCGCGTGAAGCGGGCGTGCCGGTGATCGGCGACATCGAGCTGTTCGCACTCGCCCGCGCCTCGCTGCCCGCGCACAAGGTCGTCGGCATCACCGGCACCAACGGCAAGTCGACCACCACCGCGCTGATCCACCATATCCTGACGACGGCCGGCGTGCCGGCGACGCTGGGCGGCAATATCGGGCTTCCCATCCTCGGGCAGGAGCCGTTGCCGGCAGGCGGCGTCTATGTGCTGGAGCTGTCGAGCTTCCAGCTCGACCTGACCCACAGCCTCGCCTGCGATGTCGCGGTGCTGACCAACATCACGCCCGACCATCTCGATCGCTACGACGGCTTCGCAGGGTATGGCGCCTCCAAGGCGCGGCTGTTCGCGATGCAGCGCGCGGGGCAGGTGGCGGTGATCGCGACCGACGACGAGGAGACGCGCTCGCTTGCCCAGCGTCTCGCGACGCCGATGATCCCGCCGCTCGCGATGGAGGGCATGCTGGGTTCGGCGATCCCGATGCCGATCCCCACCATCACGCCGACGGTGGTCGCGGTGTCGGCCAGCGATACCGGCGACCAGTCGGCCTGGCCGGCGCTGCAGGGGCCGCACAACGCGCAGAATGTGGCCGTGGCGATCGCCGCGTGCCGCGCGCTGGGCGTTGCCGACGAGGCGATCGAGCGGGGCCTCGCCTCCTATCCCGGCCTGCCGCACCGCATGGAGCGCATCGCCGAGATCGACGGCGTGCTCTACGTCAACGACAGCAAGGCGACCAACGCCACCTCGGCAGCACCGGCGCTAGGCGCCTATCCCAAGATCCACTGGGTTCTCGGCGGCCGTCGCAAGACCGACGACCTCGACGCGTGCCGGCCCTTCTACGGCCATGTCGTCGCCGCCTACACGATCGGCGAGTCGGCGGAGCTGTTCGCCAAGATCCTGCTTGAAGCGGGCATCTTCGCCACCAACACCGGCACGCTGGAGCAGGCGGTGAAGGCGGCGTATGCGGTGGCGCGACCGGGCGAGACGGTGCTGCTGTCGCCGGCCTGCGCCTCCTACGACCAGTTCAGCGATTATGAGGCGCGCGGTGAGGCGTTCCGTCTGGCTGTGGCGGGGCTGGGGGGCAGGGCATGAAGATGGAGCCGGTGCCGGGGCCCCGGGCGGGGAAGCCGCGCAAGGGCAAGGCGCCGCGCCTCGGCCGTGCCGACCGCTCGGCGCTCGGCCGCTGGTTCTGGGAGATCGACCTCGTCCTGCTCGCGCTGGTGACGGTGCTGATCGGTATCGGCCTGATCGCGGTGGCCGCCGCCTCGCCGGCCGCGGGCGTGCGCTATTCGGACGGCGCGGTGCAGTTTCCGCCGCTCTATTATTTCTACCGCCAGTGCATCTGGCTCGCGATCGGCGTGCCGGTGATGTTCGTCGTCTCGATGCTGCCCAAGGATCTGGCGCGGCGACTGTGCCTGTTGGGCGCGGTGGCGGCAATCGTGGCGCTGATGCTCACCCCGATCATCGGCCACCAGGTCAATGGCGCGCGGCGCTGGCTGGGCGTCGGCCTGCTCCAGGTGCAGCCGTCGGAGTTCCTGAAGCCGCTCTATGTCGTGGCGATGGCGTGGCTGCTGTCCTTGAAGCAGCATGACCGCTCGCTGCCGGTGGTGCCGATCAGCTTCGCAGTGACGGGGCTGATCGCAGCCTGCCTGATGAAGCAGCCCGATTTCGGCCAGACGGTGATATTCCTGCTGATGTGGACCGCGCTGCTGACGCTGTCCGGCGCGCCGCTCAAAGGGCTGGCGGCGCTGGGCGGGCTCGGCGTCGCGGCGGTGGCGCTGGCCTATCTCTTCTATCCGGTCGCGCACATCCGCATCGACAACTTCCTGTTCCAGTCGGGCGACACCTATCAGGTGGATTCGGCGCGGCGCACGCTGATGCATGGCGGGCTGTTCGGCACCGGGCCGGGCGCGGGGTCGATGAAGTTCAAGCTGCCCGAGCCGCACACCGATTACATCTTCTCGGTGATCGGCGAGGAGTTCGGGCTGATCGCCTGCCTTGCCATCGCGCTGATCTATGTGGCGATCCTGGTGCGCGTGTTCGTGAAGCTGCTCGACGAGGAGGATAATTTCATCCTGCTCGCTGCCGCGGGCCTCGCTACGCAGTTCGGCGCGCAGGCGATCATCAACATGGCGGTGAACGTGCAGCTCGCGCCGTCCAAGGGCATGACGCTGCCGTTCATCTCCTACGGCGGATCGTCGATGGTGGCGTTGTCGATGGGCTTCGGCCTTCTGCTGGCGTTCACGCGCCGGAACCCGTATCTGACTCGCTCCCCCTATGTCGTGACATGGAACCAGAGCCGGTGAGCGCACAGCCCGCCCCTATCAGACGTCATTTCCTGCTGGCTGCCGGCGGCACTGGGGGGCACATGGTCCCCGCCCACGCACTGGCCGAGGAGCTGATGCGGCGCGGCCACAAGGTCGCGCTGGTGACCGACGCGCGCGGCGCCAAGATTCCCGGGCTCTTCGCGGGCGTCGACACGCATGTGCTGCCGGCCGGACGGCTGGGCGGCGGCCTGCTCGGCTGGATCAAGGCGGCGAGGGGCATCTGGGCCGGACGCCGTGCTGCCAAGGCGCTGATCCATGAGTTCGAGCCAGCGGTGGTAGTCGGCTTCGGCGGCTATCCCGCGCTGCCGACTTTACTCGCCGCGCTGTCGCTCAAGGTGCCGACCGCGCTCCACGAGCAGAACGCCGTGCTGGGCCGCGTCAACCGCCTTCTCGCCGGCCGGGTCGATGCGCTTGCGACCGCTTATCGTCAGGTCGACCGGCTGCCCGCCAAGGTGGATCCGATCGTCGTCGGCAACCCGGTGCGCGCCGAGGTGCTGGCGTTGCGCGACCAGCCCTATCCGCGGCTCAGCGAGGACGGCATCTTCCGCCTGCTGGTGACCGGCGGCTCGCAGGGTGCTTCGGTGCTGTCGACCGTGGTGCCCGATGCGCTCGGCATGCTGCCGGTGGTGCTGCGCCAGCGCCTGCAGGTGACGCAGCAGTGCCGGCCCGAGGATATCGAGAAGGTGCGCGCGCGCTATGCCGAGCTCGACATCCCGGCCGATCTCGCCACCTATCTGGGCGACCTGCCCGAACGGATGGGCTGGAGCCATCTTTTCGTCGGTCGCTCCGGCGCGTCGACCATCGCCGAGCTGACCGCTGCCGGCCGCCCCGCCATCCTCGTGCCGCTGCCGTCCGCGATGGACGACCACCAGACCGCCAACGCGCGCGAGATGGCGGCGACCGGCGGCGCGCGATCGATCCCGCAGGCGCGCTTCACCGCCGTCGAGCTCGCCAAGCAGATGCAGAAGCTGGCGCTGGAACCCGGCGCGCTCGAGAATGCCGCGCGCCGCGCCCGCGAGGCCGGCTACCCCAACGCCACTGCGGATCTTGCCGATCTGGTCGAGAGCCTCGCCGGGCCGACCCCGGAGGCCATTCCGCTCACCACCACTCCCCCCCGGAATTTCAAGGAAGCACTCGCGTGAAGGGCGTCGCCACCGACATCGGCACCATCCATTTCATCGGCATCGGCGGCATCGGCATGTCGGGCATCGCCGAGGTGATGCATAATCTCGGCTACTCCGTGCAGGGCTCCGACGTGGCCGAGGGCTATGTCGTCGAGGGCCTGCGCAAGCGCGGCATCAGGGTGATGATCGGCCATGATGCCGCCAATCTCGGCGACGCGGCGGTAGTCGTGACCTCGACCGCGATCAAGCGCGGCAACCCAGAGGTCGAGGCCGCGCTCGAACAGCGCATCCCTGTGGTGCGCCGCGCCGAGATGCTGGCCGAGCTGATGCGCCTGAAGTCCACCGTCGCGGTGGCCGGCACGCACGGCAAGACGACGACCACCTCGATGGTGGCGGCGCTGCTCGACGCGGGCGGGGTGGACCCGACCGTCATCAACGGCGGCATCATCAACAGCTACGGCTCCAACGCCCGTCTCGGCGCGTCCGACTGGATGGTGGTGGAAGCTGACGAGAGCGACGGCTCGTTCCTGCGCCTCGACGGCACCTATGCCATCGTCACCAACATCGATCCCGAGCATCTCGACCATTATGGCTCGTTCGATGCGGTGAAGGATGCGTTCGTCGAGTTCATCGAGAATGTGCCCTTCTACGGCGCGGCTTTGCTCTGCCTCGATCATCCCGAGGTGCAGAAGCTGATCCCGCGCGTCCGCGATCGCCGCGTCGTCACCTATGGCTTCTCGGCGCAGGCGGACGTGCGAGCGGTCAACGTGACGCCGATCCCCGGCGGCAACCGCTTCGAGACCATCATCCGCCACCGCGACGGCACGACCCGCTCGATCGAGGGCATCGAGCTCCCCATGCCCGGCCGCCACAATGTCTCGAACGCGCTGGCCGCGATCGGCGTGGCGCTGGAGCTGGGCGTCCAGGACGAGGTGATCAAGACCGGCTTCGCCAAGTTCGGTGGCGTCAAGCGGCGCTTCACCAAGGTCGGCGAAATCGGCGGGGCGACCATCATCGACGATTACGGCCACCATCCGGTCGAGATCCGCGCGGTGCTGTCGGCGGCGCGCGAGGGTGCGCAGGGCCGTGTGATCGCGGTCGCCCAGCCGCATCGCTTCACGCGCCTGCATGATCTGATGGAGGAGTTCCAGGGCGCCTTCAACGACGCCGACATGGTCTATGTGGCACCTGTCTATGCCGCCGGCGAGCAGCCGATCGAGGGTGTCGACGCCTCGGCGCTGGTCGAAGGGCTGCGCACGCGCGGCCATCGTTCGGCCAACGAGATCGCCGGCGCCGATGCGCTGGCGAAGGAGCTGGCAGGCGTGCTCAAGCCCGACGACATGGTGATCTGCCTCGGCGCGGGCGACATCACCAAGTGGGCGGCCGGTCTCGCCACGGCCATCGAGGCGGAGCGCGCCAAGGTGTCGGAGACCGCCGAGTGAGCGAACTCGCCGTCCTGCCGAAAGCCGCCGGGCGCCTGACGAAGGGGGCGCCGCTGGCGCCGCTCGTCTGGTTCAAGTCGGGCGGCGCGGCGGAATGGCTGTTCGAGCCGAAGGACATCGACGATCTTTGCGGCTTTCTGGCCGATCTCGATCCGGCGACGTCGGTGATGGGGCTGGGGCTCGGTTCCAACATGATCGTGCGCGACGGCGGCGTGCCGGGCGTGGTGGTGCGTCTCGGCAAGGCGTTCGCCAAGGTCGATCCGGTCGATGCGACGACGCTGCGCTGTGGTGGCGGCGCGAGCGGTATCCTCGTTTCCTCAGCGGCGCGCGATGCGGGGATCGCGGGTATCGAATTCCTGCGCTCGATCCCCGGCACGGTCGGCGGCTTCGTGCGGATGAACGGTGGCGCCTATGGCCGCGAGGTGAAGGACGTCCTCGTTGAGGCCGACGTCGTGCTGCGCTCAGGCGAGCGGCGGACGCTCGCGCTGGGCGACCTCGGCTACACCTATCGCCACAGTGAACTGCCCGAAGGCGCGATCGTCGTCTCGGCGACGTTCCGGGGCATCCCCGGCGATCCCGACGCGATCCAGCGCGAGATGGACCGCATCGCCGCCGAGCGCGAGGCCTCGCAGCCGCTCCGCTCCAAGACCGGCGGCTCGACCTTCAAGAATCCGGACGGCCACAAGGCGTGGGCGCTGGTCGATGCGGCGGGGTGCCGCGGGCTCACGATCGGCGACGCGCAGGTGTCCGAAAAGCATTGCAACTTCCTGCTCAACCTCGGTGCGGCGACCTCCGCCGACATCGAGGAACTGGGCGAGGAAGTCCGCCGCCGCGTGAAGGCGCAGAGCGGCATCGAACTGGAATGGGAGATTCAGCGCGTGGGTGTTCCGGAATGACCCGTCCTCTTCATGTTGCGGTCCTGATGGGCGGCTGGTCAGCTGAGCGTGAGGTGTCGTTGACGTCGGGGCGGGGCATCACCGCTGCGATCGAGCGGCTGGGCCATCGCGTCGTCGCGATCGACATGGGGCGCGACGTCGCCGCCAAGCTCGCGCTCGCCGCCCCCGACGTGGTGTTCAATGCGCTGCACGGCACGCCGGGCGAGGATGGATCGATCCAGGGCCTGCTCGACATCATGGGCCTGCCCTATACGCACAGCGGCCTCACCACCTCGGTGATCGCGATCGATAAGGAGCTGACCAAGCAGCAGCTCGTCCCCCACGGCATCCGCATGCCGGAGGGCAAGATGGTGGCGAGCGAGAGCCTGTATGAAGGCGATCCGCTGCCGCGCCCCTATGTGCTGAAGCCGGTCAACGAGGGTTCGTCGGTGGGCGTCGCGATCGTCACCGACGCCAGCAACTATGGCAATCCGATCCACCGCGATGCCGAAGGGCCGTGGAAGCATTTCGATCATCTGCTCGCCGAGCCCTTCATTCCCGGCAAGGAGTTGACCGTCGCCGTGCTCGACGAGGCGGACGGCGCGCGCGCGCTGGCTGTCACCGAGCTCAAGATCGACAGCGGCTTCTACGACTACGAGCACAAGTACACCGACGGCGTCACCACCCATGTCTGCCCGGCCGAGATTCCGGAGGAGATCGCCGCCGCAGCCATGCAGATGGCGAAGGACGCGCACCGCCTGCTCGGCTGCCACGGCTGCTCGCGCTCGGACTTCCGCTGGGACGACAGCAAGGGCGTGGACGGCCTCTACCTGCTGGAGACCAATACCCAGCCCGGCATGACGCCGCTCAGTCTCGTGCCCGAGCAGGCGCGCCATGTCGGCATGAGCTACGAGGCGCTGGTCCAGCGCCTGATCGACGAAGCCTTGGATCGGGGGGCGCAGGGGTGAGCGAACGGGCGCGGATCCGACGGGGGGCGCAACCGCGACACAAGCGTTCCACGGCGGCGCGACGGGGGGCTGCGACCGTCAACGCCAAGCGCAAGGCGATGGCCGGCCGCGCGCTGGCGACGCTGCCGATGCCGGCCGAACAGCTGGCGAATTACGGCCGCAAGCTCGCGTGGCTGGGCGTCGCCGCCGGCGTGCTGACCGCGCTGGTGATCGCCAAGGTGCCGCAGGCGGCGGGCGCGGAGCTCGGCGAGCTGGTCGGCAAGGCCGGCTTCGCGGTGAAGCGCGTCGAGATCCAGGGCATTCACCATATGGATCGCCTGCCGGTCTATTCGGTGGCGCTTGACCAGACATCGACGGCGATGCCGTTGGTCGACCTCCAGCAGATCCGCGCCAGGCTGATGCAGTTCGGCTGGGTGGCCGATGCGCGCGTCTCACGCCGGCTGCCCGACACGCTGCTGGTCGACATC
>DATGEV010000012.1:0-3155 GCA_035309885.1 Sphingomonas sp. | reverse complement strand
CCGAGTGCGGCGCAGCAGGGCGGTGATCTCGGCTTCTTCAAGAAGGACGAGATGGTGCCGGAGTTCGCCAATGCCGCGTTCGCGCTGCAGCCGGGGCAGACTTCGCAAACGCCGGTGCACACGCAGTTCGGCTGGCACGTGATCGTGGTGGTGGAGCGCAAGCGCGGCGAGCCGCCCAGATTCGAGCATGCGCGCGACGAGCTTCGCCAGCAGATCGTCAAGGACGGGGTGAAGAAGGTCGTCGCCCAGGCGCGCGCCGATGTGTCGGTGGAGCGGTTCAACCTGGACGGCTCGCCGATCCGTGCCACCGACACCGCCGTGCCGCCACCGGCGCCGGCCAAGCAATAACGTCAGCCAAACCAGGGGTTCGTCATGGCCATTTCTGTCTCTCCGCTTGCCATTCCGCTACCGGAATTGCCGCCGCTGGCGGGCGTCCGGCTTGGCGCCGCGGCGGCTGGCATTCGCTACCAGGGGCGCACCGATCTGGTGATGATGGAGCTGGCGGCGGGCACGACGGTTGCGGGCGTATTTACGTCGAGCAAGTGCCCCGGCGCCCCGGTGGATTGGTGCCGGGCGTCGCTTGGCGGCGGCAAGGCGCGGGCGGTGGTGGTGAATGCCGGCAACGCCAACGTATTCACGGGCAAGGCGGGGCGCGACGCCTGTGCCGCCACGGCGGCTGGGGCGGGGAAGCTGGTGGGCTGCCCGGCGAAGCAGGTGTTCATCGCCTCGACCGGCGTGATCGGCGAGGTGCTGCCGCATGAAAAGCTGGTGGCTGCGTTGCCGGAGCTGCATGCGAAGCTGGGTGAGGACGCGTGGCCGGCGGCGGCGCGCGGCATCATGACAACCGATACGTTCCCGAAGGCTGCCACACGGACTGCGTGGATCGGTGACGCGAGCGTGCGGATCACCGGCATTGCCAAAGGCAGCGGCATGATCGCGCCGGACATGGCGACGATGCTGTGCTTCGTGTTCACCGATGCGAAGCTGCCGGCGGGCGTGATGCAGGCGATGCTGAAGAAAGGCGTCGAGGGAAGCTTCAACTGCACGACGGTGGATTCGGATACGTCCACCTCGGACACGGTGCTGCTGTTCGCGACGGGGCAAACGAAGCATCCGCGTGTGCCAGCGGAAGGGGGGGTGATCCTGGCCGATTTCGCGCGCGCGTTGGATGCGGTGTTGCTGGACCTCGCGTTGCAGGTGGTGCGGGACGGCGAGGGAGCGCAGAAGCTGGTGCGCATCGATGTGAGTGGGGCCACCAACGCGCGGTCGGCGAAGCGAGTTGCGATGTCGGTGGCGAACTCGCCGCTGGTGAAGACGGCGATCGCCGGCGAGGACGCCAACTGGGGCCGTATCGTGATGGCCGTCGGCAAGGCCGGCGAGCCGGCCGACCGCGACAAGCTGTCGGTGGGTGTCGGCGGGGTGTGGATGGCGAAGGATGGCGCGGTGGTGCCTGGTTATGACGAGACGCCGGTGGTCAACCACATGAAGGGGCGCGAGGTGGGGATCGCCATCGATCTTGGCCTCGGCCGCGGCAAGGCGACCGTCTGGACCTGCGATCTGACGCACGGCTACATCGACATCAACGGGTCGTACCGGAGCTGACGCGCCGGGAAGCGGTTACGCCGCGTCGGTGCCGAAGACGCGGCGGCCGGACTTCCAGGTGCCGAGGACCAGTCCTTCGAGGGCGCGACCATCGAAGGGTGTGTTCTGGGCCTTTCCCGGCAACTCACCTGCCGTGACCTGCCAGATGCGGTCGGGATGGAACAGGCAAAGGTCGGCTGGCGCGCCTTTCGTCAGGCGCCCTGCATCGATGCGGAGCAGACGGGCAGGCTGCGCGGTCAGCAGATCGATCGCACGCATCAGAGGGATGGAGCCGTTGTGGACGTGGGCGAGCGTCACGCCCAGGAGGGTGGCAAGGCCGGTACCGCCCGGCGTTGCCTGGGCGAAGGGCTGGCGCTTGTCGTCGGCATCGCGCGGCTGGTGGTCGGAGGCGATGGCGTCGATTGTCCCGTCGGCCAGCGCGGCTGCGACGGCCTGGCGATCCTCTTCCTTGCGTAGCGGCGGGGAGAGCTTGGCGTAAGTGCGGAAGTCGCCGATGGCGGTTTCGTTCAGGTCGAAATAGGGGGGGGCCGTGTCGCAGGTGATCGCCAGTCCGTCCTGCTTGGCACGGCGGATCAAGGCCAGCGTTTCGGCGGTGGAGACGTGGGCGAAATGCAGCGTGCCGCCGGTGAGCGCGGCGAGGCGGATGTCGCGGGCGACCAGGATGGCCTCGGCGGCGGCGGGAATGCCGGGGAGGCCGAGGCGGGTAGCCAGTTCACCCTCGGTTGCGGCGCCGCCCGCGGCGAGCGACGGGTCTTCCGGGTGCTGCACGATCATCGCGCCGAAGCCCCGGGCGTAGGAAAGCGCGAGGCGCATCAGGCGGCTGGAGCCGACGGCGCGACTGCCGTCGGTGAAGGCGACTGCGCCGGCTTCGCGTAGCAGGCCGAGTTCGGCGAACTCTTCGCCGCGGCAGCCGGTGGTGACGGCGCCGTAGGGGAGGATGGTGAGGCTGCCGGTCTCCTCGCCCCGGGCGCGGAGCAGGCGGGCGAGGGCGGGGTCATCGATCGCAGGCTGAGTGTCGGGTAGGGCGGCGAGCGTGGTGATGCCGCCTGCAGCCGCGGCCTCGGCGGCTGAGGCGATCGTCTCGCGGTATTCGTAGCCGGGTTCGCCGAGTGCTGCTCGCATGTCGACCAGGCCGGGGCAGAGGATGGCGCCGGCTCCGGTGATGGCGGTGATGCCGTCGGGGCGGCCGAGGTTGGCGCCGAAATCGGCGATCAGGCCGTCACGGACGAGGAGATCGCCGAGCTGATCCAGGTTGGTGGCTGGGTCGAGGAGGCGGACGGAGGTGAAGAGCGTGTCAGAATTCATTCCGGCCGCCGCGGGAAAGGGTGTCCAGCACCGCCATCCGGACGGCCACGCCCATTTCCACCTGCTCCTTGATCACGCTGCGCTGCGGATCGTCGGCGACTGCGCTGTCGATCTCCACGCCGCGGTTCATCGGGCCGGGATGCATGACAAGGGCGTCGGGCTTGGCAGCAGCGAGCTTCGCTTCATCCAGGCCGAAGAAGCGGAAGTATTCGCGGGCGCTTGGCACGAGGCCGCGCTGCATCCGTTCG
>DATGEV010000011.1:0-2387 GCA_035309885.1 Sphingomonas sp. | reverse complement strand
TGCTCTTGTCTCCCGATCCGCGGCAGCGGCACACTCCGAGCATGCGCAAGCTTAGCTCAGCCTCTGGGCGCGCGTCGCCATGAGCGACATCCGCGCCGACGATTGGACGGACCGCTATGCGCCGGCGGTGTTCCGGCCCTATATCCGGCTGGCTCGCCTCGATCGTCCAATCGGCACCTGGCTGCTGCTGTTTCCGGGCTGGTGGTCGATCGCGATGGCGGCGGAGCGCTGGCCGGATTGGGTCCTGCTGGCGCTCTTCGGCATCGGCGCGCTCGCGATGCGGGGCGCCGGCTGCACGCTCAACGACCTCGCCGACCGCGACTTCGACGCGCAGGTTGCGCGCACGCGGACACGGCCGCTGCCGAGCGGCGCGGTGACGCCCGTGCACGCCGTCGCCTTCATGGTCCTGCAGCTCGCGATCGGCGCCGCCATCCTGTTCTCCTTCAACCGTTTCGCCATCGGCGTCGGACTAGCGGTGCTGGTGCTGATCGCGACATATCCATTCATGAAGCGGATCACCTATTGGCCGCAGTTTTTCCTCGGCCTCAATTTCAATTGGGGAGCGCTCCTCGGCTGGGCCGCGGTGCGGGGCAGCCTCGATTGGGCGCCAGTGCTGCTCTACGTGGGCGGCATCGCCTGGACGCTCGGCTACGACACGATCTATGCGCACCAGGACAAGGAGGACGACGTGCTCATCGGCGTCAAATCCTCGGCCTTGGCCTTGGGCGACCGGACCCGGCCTTGGCTCTTCGTCTTCTACGCGCTGGCCGCGGCGCTCTGGGCCGCGGCGGGCGTGAGCGGTGGCCTCGCTTGGCCCTACTTTGCTGGTCTCGGACTCGCGGCGCTGCACATGGCCTGGCAAGCGGCACGGGTCGACATCGACGATCCCGACGACTGTCTCGCCAAGTTCCGCTCCAACCGGATCGTCGGCTGGGCGCTGTTGCTGGGCGCGATCGGCGCGCGCGGGCTCGCGGGTGCCTGAGCCCTCCGATCCCGCCGCCTTCGTGCGCGCGAACACCGTCGTCGCAGCGCCGCCGCTGGTCCCGGAGATCCGGCTGCACCTCGCGAGCGAGATCACGCCGCTCTGGCACGCGACCGAGGCGAGCCTCGCGCGCGACCAGCTGCCGCCGCCCTATTGGGCCTTCGCCTGGGCCGGCGGCCAGGCGCTCGCGCGCCATCTCCTCGATCATCCCGCGCTCGTGCGCGGGCAGAGCGTGCTCGATTTCGGCGCGGGCTCCGGCCTGGTCGCGATCGCCGCGGCGATGGCCGGCGCGCGTGTCAGCGCGGCCGAGATCGACCCCTTCGCCGCGGCGGCGATCGCACTCAACGCGGAGGTCAATGGCGTCGAGGTCGCGATCGAGCGCGCCGACGTGATCGGCCGCGAGCCCGCGCCGTGGCAGGTCGTGCTCGCGGGCGACATGTGTTACGAGCGGCCGCTGGCGGAGCGCTTGACACGGTGGTTGCGTGCGCTCGCATCAGAAAGCGTGCTCGTGTTGCTGGGCGATCCCGGCCGCGCCTACCTCCCGAGCGAGGGCCTGGAAGAACTCGCGCGCTACGAGGTCCCGACGCCGCTCGAGCTCGAGGACCGCACCACCCGCGAAGGGGTGGTGTGGCGCCTCAGGGATAAGGCTCTTTCCGCAGATTGAACGCGATGGAGATGCGCGGCCGCTTGCCTTGGTGGACGTAGACCATGTGCGGCAGGTAGCTCGGGAACAGAACCATCAGCCCGGGCTCCGGCTTCACGAATGCCGTCATCGGCACCAGGCCCGGAAAGAACGTGTTGGCGCGGCCCTGGTCGGAATCCATCAGGAGGAGCGGCGTGCCGTCCTCGGCGTCGGGCGGCGGGTCGCCGGTGTCGACATAGTAGGTACCCGACCAGGTGGCGCCGCCGTGGGTGTGCGGCTTGTTGAAGGCGCCCGCGCGACTCACGTTGGCCCAGGCCTGCAGCGTCCATTTGAAGTCGGGCATCGGGCGGCCGAGGTCCGACATGATGCGATAGGTCGCGTAATTCGCGGCCTCGAACATGCGCTGCAGCAGCGCCTCGCCCGCCTTGCCGCAGAATTCGAGCCGCCCGGTGGCGGAATGCCAGCCGCCGACATTGGTCTTCGCCATGCCCGGATGGTCCTTCTCGTGCGCCAGGATGGCGTCGCGCAGCTCTTTGTTGAGCGGCTCGCTGTTGGCCCAGACGTGGTGCAGGAACGGGCTGGGGAACAGATAGACCAGGTTGGCTTTGTCCAATTCGGACATGGGCGGCTCGGATCCTCGCACGCGACGGCGCTCGCCCGAGACTAGCATGGGGCGAGGGAACCATGGCCAGCGCACGGAACTGCGGCTTATAGTCCCGCCAGCTCCGGATGCGCTGACACCATGCCTTATACCTCGCTGCG
>DATGEV010000010.1:0-10318 GCA_035309885.1 Sphingomonas sp. | reverse complement strand
CTATTCGGTCAAGTCCTTCGGTTGCCAGATGAACGTCTATGACGGCGAGCGCATGGCCGAGTTGCTGGGCGCGCAGGGCATGCGCGCCGCCGGCGAAGGCGAGGCGGCGGATCTGGTCGTGCTCAACACCTGCCACATCCGCGAGAAGGCCGCCGAGAAGGTCTATTCGGACATCGGCCGCATCGTGAAGGACAGCCATGTGGAGGGCCGCGCCAAGCCGCTGATCGCGGTGGCCGGCTGCGTCGCGCAGGCCGAGGGCGCCGAGATCCCCAACCGCGCCAAGGCGGTCGACATCGTGGTCGGCCCGCAGGCCTATCATCGCCTGCCCGAGCTGGTCGCCAGCGCCGCCGCCGGTAAAAGCGCGCTCGACACCGACATGCCGGCCGCATCCAAGTTCGGCGCGCTTCCGGCTCGCCGCAAGGTCGGCCCCACCGCCTTCCTGACCGTGCAGGAGGGTTGCGACAAATTCTGCACCTATTGTGTCGTACCCTACACGCGCGGCGCCGAAGTCTCGCGCCCGTGGGGCGATGTCGTCGACGAGGCCAAGGCGCTGATCGACGCCGGCGCGCGCGAGATCACCTTGCTCGGCCAGAACGTCAACGCCTGGACCGGAGAGGACGAGAAGGGGCACGCCCACGGCCTCGACGGCCTGGTCCGGCTGCTCGACCGTCTGCCCGGGTTGGAGCGCATCCGCTACACCACCAGCCACCCCAACGACATGACGCAGGGCCTGATCAACGCCCACCGCGACGTCGAGAAGCTGATGCCCTTCCTCCACCTCCCCGTGCAGGCCGGCTCGGACCGCATCCTGAAAGCGATGAACCGCAGCCACACCACCGACAGCTATCTGCGCATCCTCGAGCGCGTGCGCACCGCGCGCCCGGACATCGCGCTGTCGGGCGACTTCATCGTCGGCTTCCCCGGCGAGACCGAAGAGGATTTCGCCGCCACGCTCGCGCTGGTGGCCGAGGTCGGCCATGCGCAGGCGTTCAGCTTCAAATACAGCCCCCGCCCCGGCACCCCCGCCGCGACGATGGACGGACAGGTCGCCGCCGGGATCATGGACGAGCGGCTCCAGCGGCTGCAGGCGCTGCTCAACGAGCAGCAGCACGCCTTCAACCGCGCGACGGTCGGCCGCCGCACCCGCGTGCTGATCGAGCGCGCCGGCAAGCTTCCCGGCCAGATGCTCGGCAAGTCGCCCTGGCTGCAATCGGTCCACCTCCAGACCGAGGCGAAGATCGGCGACATGGTCGATGTCGAGATCGTCGCCGCCGGCCCGAACAGCGTCAGCGGCGTGGAATTGCTGGTACCCGTCGCGGCGTAAGGCGTTCAGGCACGGCTCATCGGAGCAAGTGCAGCCTGCCTTTCCCTGGGAGGGGACCATGACTCGCATCGCCCTGCTGCTTGCGCTGTTGCCCGCCGCTGCCGTTGCCGGCACGCATCCGGAACACCCCGGTATCAGGCCCGATTGCCCCGCGACCGGGCCGCAGTGGGTGGACAGCAAAGGCCGCGCCGGCTTCCAGCGCCTCGACAAGCTGCCCCCGGCCAATGAGCAGCTGACCGTGCTGCGGACCGAAGGCGGCTGCCAGAAGCCGGTGATCGTGCGCTACGGGATCGGCGGGAACCCCACGCGACGCTAACGTCCGGTGTGGCGCCCCTGCATCGTGCGCGGTCCTCGGCACGCGGCGTCGCTTGGGCACTAGCAATTGTAACGAAGCGCGCTCACCTTGGGTACAGGACTCAAGCTCGAAAGGATCGAATGAGCCGCAAGCCCGTACCCGCGCAGGCCGGTGACAAGGCCCGCATAGAGGTCGTCTTCGACAAGCCCCAGCTCCTCGGCCGATTGTTCGGCGAATATGATCAGAATCTGATCGCGATCGAGAGCCGGCTCGGGGTCTATATCTCGGCCCGCGGCAACAAGCTCGCCATCGAGGGGGTGTCCGAACAGATCGCACGTGCACGCGATGTGCTGATCGGGCTCTATAACCGCATCGTCCAGGGGCAGGAGATCGACACCGGCGCGGTCGACGCGGTGATTGCCATGTCCAACGAACCGACGCTCGACGGCATCATCCGGCAGGACGTCAGCCAGCCGCCGGCGGTGATGATCCGCACCCGCAAGAAGACGATCGTCCCGCGATCGGCCACCCAGATCCGGTACATGGAGGCGCTGGCGCGCGACGAGATCGTCTTCGCGCTCGGGCCGGCGGGCACCGGCAAGACCTATGTCGCGGTGGCGCAGGCGGTGCAGATGCTGATGCAGGGCCAGGTCGATCGCCTGATCCTGTCGCGCCCCGCGGTGGAAGCGGGCGAGCGGCTCGGTTTCCTGCCCGGCGACATGAAGGAGAAGGTCGATCCCTATCTCCGCCCGCTCTACGACGCGCTTTACGACATGCTGCCGGCCGAGCAGGTCGAGCGGCGGATCACGTCGGGCGAGATCGAGATCGCGCCGATCGCCTTCATGCGCGGCCGCACGCTGTCGGATGCCTTCATCATCCTCGACGAGGCGCAGAACACCACGCCCGCGCAGATGAAGATGTTCCTCACCCGCTTCGGCCAGAACAGCCGCATGGTGGTGTGCGGCGATCCCAAGCAGGTCGATCTGCCCGATATCGGCAAGTCGGGGCTCGCCGACGCGGTCGCCAAGCTGGAGGGCATTCACGGCCTGTCGATGATCCGCTTCGGCGCGGGCGACGTCGTGCGCCATCCGCTGGTCGGCAAGATCGTCGAGGCCTATGAGGGCCCGGATGCGTAAGATGACATACCTCCCCTCTCCCCGGCGGGGAGAGGGCTGAATGCTGCTCGTTGAAACCGACGCCGAAGGCTGGCCGCAGGGCGGGACCGACTGGGCAGAGCTGGCCGATCGCGCGGTGCGCGCGGCGATCCAGCATTCGCCCGACGCCCGCTTCCTGACCGAACCGATGGCGGTCGAGGTCTCGGTCAAGTTCACCTCCGACGAGGAGGTGCATACCCTCAACCGCGACTATCGTCAGAAAGACAAGCCGACCAACGTGCTGTCCTTCCCGATGGTGCAGGAGGATCTGCTCGACACACTCGACAACAGCGACGATGGCGAAGTGCTGCTCGGCGACATCGTGCTGGCGCATGGCGTGTGCGTGCGCGAGGCCGAGGAGAAGGGCGTCAGCGTTGAGGCGCACGCCACCCATCTTGTCGTCCACGGCACCTTCCACCTGCTCGGCTTCGATCACATGACCGACCAGGACGCCGAGGAGATGGAGGCCGCCGAACGCGACGCGCTCGCATCGATGGGGATCAGCGACCCTTACGCGGTGGATGACGATTAAGCGTCGCCATCACCACCCTTCCCGTTCGGGCTGAGCCTGTCGAAGCCCTGTCCTTTTCTGTCCAGCGCAAGGAAAGAACGGCCCTTCGACAGGCTCAGGCCGAGCGGATGAGGGTGGAACCCACAAACCCTGTCGACTCGCCCCCCCGCCGACCGTTAGAGTCGTCCCGGCAACAGACAGGGGTTTTCCACCACCATCATGCCAGACGATTCCAGTAGAAGCCCCGCCGGACAAGGCGGGAACCTATGGTCGGGACTGCGTCACCTGCTGTTCGGCGAGGATGCCGAACCGACGCTCCGTGACCAGATCGCCGAGGCGATCGAAGACCATGAGGACGACGCTCCCAATGCCCGCGACCTGTCGCCGGCCGAGCGCATCATGCTCCAGAACCTGCTCGAATTCGGCAATCGCACGGTGCGCGATGTCGCGGTTCTGCGCAGCGACATCATCGCCATCGAGGAAGGCGCCAGCTTCGACGAGCTGGTCCGGCTCTTCTCCGAGGCCGGCCATTCGCGCCTGCCGGTCTATCGCGAGACGCTCGATACCGTCACCGGCATGATCCATGTAAAGGACGTGTTTCCGATCCTCGCCGGTCATGCGCCGCGCCCGGACAGTATCACCGCGCTGATCCGCCAGCCGCGCTACGTGCCCGAATCGATGGGCGTGATCGATCTCTTGGCCGAGATGCGCACCCACCGCACCCACCTCGCCATCGTCGTCGACGAATATTCGGGCACCGAGGGCATCGTCACCATCGAGGATCTGGTCGAGGAGATCGTCGGCGACATCGAGGACGAGCATGACGAGGAGCCGGTGGCGATGCTCGTGCCCCTCGATGACGGGGCGTGGGATGCCGACGCCCGCGCCGAACTGGAAGATGTCGCCGAGACGATCGACCCGCGCCTCGCCGAAACCGATGAGCCGGTCGACACGCTGGGCGGACTCGCCTCGCTGATCGCCGACCGCATTCCGCAGGTCGGTGACAAGCTGCTCCACGACAGCGGCTGGACGCTTGAAGTGACCGGTGGCGACCATCGCCGCGTCACCCGCCTGCGCCTGCATCCACCGGTAGCGGAACCGGCCGGCGACGAATAAGCTTCTGTCGTGACGCGGGCGGTTCAATCGCCCGCGCATGGGAGGATCGCCGATGAAGACGCGCCTGTTTCCCGTCCCGCTCATGCTGCTGCTGCTCACCGGCTGCGGCGACAAGGCCAAATACGACGTGGCGTCCGGCGAGGGCACCAACCCGACACTGCCCGCCGAAGTACATGACCTGATCCCGACCGTGAGGATCGCCGACATCATCGGCTGGCAGGACGACCAGACGCCGCAGGCCGCGCCGGGGCTGGCCGTCCGCGCCTTTGCGCGCGGGCTCGTGCATCCGCGCTGGCTGCTCGTGCTGCCCAATGGCGACGTGCTGGTGGCCGAGACTAACGCCCCGCCCAAGCCCGACGACACCCGCGGCCTCAAGGGCGCGATCGTGCGGATGGAACTGAAGAAGGCCGGTGGCGCCTCGCCCAGCCCCAATCGCATCACGCTGCTGCGCGACACCAACGGCGATGGCGTGGCGGACCAGCGCACCACCTTCCTCAGTGGGCTCAACAGCCCGTTCGGCATGGCGCTGGTGGGGGACACGCTCTACGTCGCCGACACCGATGCGCTGCTCGCCTTCCCCTACAAGACCGGGGACACCGCGATCCACGCCGCCCCCACCAAGATCGTCGATCTGCCCGGCGGCACGATCAACCATCACTGGACCAAGAATGTCATCGCCTCGCCCGATGGCCGCAAGCTCTATGTCTCGGTCGGCTCCAACTCCAACGTCGGCGAGAACGGCATCGCTGCCGAGCAGGACCGCGCTGCAATCTGGGAGATCGACCCCAAGACCCACGCGCACCGCATCTTCGCGAGCGGCATCCGCAATCCGGTCGGCATGGGCTGGGCGTCGGACGGACGGCTGTGGACCGTGGTCAACGAACGCGACGAGCTCGGCTCGGATCTGGTGCCCGACTATCTGACCTCGGTCGAGGATGGCGACTTCTTCGGCTGGCCGTGGCGCTATTACGCCAGCCACGAGGATGCGCGGGTGAAGGCCACGCCGCCGCCCTATGTCGTCAACGCGCGCGCGCCCGATTATGCGCTGGGCGCGCACACCGCCGCGCTCGGACTCGCCTTTGCCACCGGCGAGCCGCTGTCGCCGCGCTTTGCCGAGGGCGCCTTCGTCGGCCAGCATGGATCGTGGAACCGCAACCCGCCATCGGGCTACAAGGTGGTGTTCGTGCCCTTCGCCAAGGGCCAGCCGACCGGTGCCAAGCCGATCGACGTACTCGGCGGCTTCCTCACCGACAACGGCAGGAAGACCCATGGCCGCCCGGTGGGCGTCGCGATCGACACCCATGGCGGCCTGCTGGTGGCCGACGATGGCGGCAATGCGGTGTGGCGTGTCACCGCCGCGACGAGCGCGGTGCCGGCACGCATGGCCGCGCGTTGACGATTCGCAGGCTTGCGCGCGGCTGAACGCGCCCCTCAGCGGCCGTTCAGCCTGCCTTCCCTAGAACAAGGGGCGTCGAACGAATCAGAGGTGCTGTCATGCGCATCCTTCCTACGGCTCTCGCTGCGGCTGCCGCACTGGCGGGGACCGCCGTCGTCGCCACTCCGGCCTCGGCGCGGACCTTCGTATCCGTCGGCATCGGCGCCCCGATCTACCCCGCCTACCCGGCCTATTACGGGGGTTATTACCCGGCTTATTATGGCGGCTATTATCCCGGCTATTATCCCGGCTATTACGAGCCTTATTATGGCGGCGTTGTGGTCGGCGGCTGGTATGGCGGCCGCGGCTATTACGGACGCGGCTGGCGTGGCGGCGGCTGGCATGGCGGCGGCTGGCATGGCGGCCATCGCGGCCACTGGCGCTGAGCCACCGCGCACCGTCCATGCGCATGAACGAGCCGGGTGGAAACACCCGGCTTTTTCTTTGTGATTTCCGTTGGATAGGTTGCGGCAGGATGAACATCCACCTCAGCGCGAGTTCAGCCGGACATTGGCAAAGTGATTCCCGTCATCGCGAAAGGAGAGTTTCCATGCGAACGGGTCTGATCATGTTTGCCACCGCCGCGACGCTCGGCGCCGCCGCGCTCGCCGCCCCGGCCTCGGCCGCCGGCCAGTATGACGGTTATGGCTATTATCATGGTGGCGATCGTTGGGATCGTCGCAACCGCTGGGATCGCGGCGATAGCGATTGGCGCCGCGAGCATTGGCGCCGCGAGCACGAGCGCGAGTGGCGCTGGCACCACCGCCATGACCGCGACTATGGCTATGGCAACTATTACGGCTGGTAAGCGCCGGAAGGGATGAAAGGGGCCGGGTGGCAACGCCCGGCCCTTTTTCTATGCCGTCGCGAACAGCTTGGCGGGATCGCGGAAAGCCTTGAATTCGAGCGCGTTGCCCGATGGATCGCGAAAGAACATCGTCGCCTGCTCACCCGGCTGGCCGGCGAAGCGGATGTGCGGGGCGATGCCGAACGCCACTCCCGCCGCCTCCAGCCGGCGGCTCAGCTCGTGCCATTCCTCCCAGCCCAGCACCACGCCGAAATGCGGCACGGGCACGTCATGCCCGTCGACCAGATTGGCGATCTCGCCCGAGGCGGGCGCGCGACTCGGATCGAGATGGGCGACGATCTGATGCCCATAGAGATCGAAGTCGATCCACGCGTCGGAACTCCGCCCCTCCGGGCAGCCGAGCAGGCCGCCATAGAAGCCGCGGGCGGCGGCGAGATCGTGCACCGGGAAGGCGAGATGGAAGGGACGCAGCGTCATGGCGCGCCACTGTAATCAGACCGGCACAAAACCGAAAGCTATCCGTAAATATCCGTAGTATAACGAAAATATCTCATACTTAATGCAACGCTAACCGTTACGATCAAGGGCCGGGGAAGGCCCGAGGATCACACTGCGCCCCAAGCCGTCGACCCGTTGGGGGGACGCCGGCCGGGGATTGGATCGGATGGGACGGATACATCATTGGGCCGCAGCGCTTGCGCTGGCGGCGACGGGAGCGGCTGTGCCGATGCAGGCGCAGGCGCATTGCTGGACAGCACGCGAGGCATCCGCCGCGCAACTGCGCGAAATGCAGACCATGTTGATGGTGGCGGCACTGCGCTGCCGCGCCGGCCGCATGGACATCACCGCGGATTATGACGATTTCGTCGCCTCGCAGCGCGAGACGCTCGCCCACGCCAACATCGTCATCAAGCAGCATTTCGCCGACGACGGAGGCACGCAGGCGGACTATGACCGCTTCGCCACCTCGCTCGCCAACGACTTCGGCGACGACCCGACCAGCGAGGGAAGCTGCGCAGAAGCCGCGATGCTGGCGCATGACGGAGCGATGGTCTCGCCTGCGGCGCTGGAACCGCTGGCCGCCGCCCGCCTCTTCCCGGTCGCGCTGCCGGGCGGCTATTGCTCCGCGCGGCAGGTGCCGGTGGCGATGGCGGCGGCGGATCCGTTCCGCCGCGCCGATCCGGCCCCCGAGTTCGCGCCCGAGCCGGCGGCCCCGGTCGCGCTTCCGGTACGGACGGCGGCGGCGCTGCCGATCGTCCAGCCGGCCGCGGCGCCGATTGTCCCGATCGACCAGGATGCCGAGGCAGCGCCGCAGCCGCCGGTGGTCGCACTCGCGCCGCCGCCGATGACGCCCAGGGCCGAGCCCGCCGGGCTGCCCGCCGATGTGCTGGCGGCTATGGCGGTACTGGCGCGCTATCAGGCCTCGGTTACCGCCGCCCAGCCCGCGCCGACGGTGCTCGCCACGGCCCATTAAGCGGAGAGCCCGGCGCGGAGCGACCGAACCGCTCCGCGTCGGCTGGCCTTTGCCCGCTGGCCTTTGACAGCGAGGCAGGATAGCGGACGGGGCATGGCTCCGTTCCTTTCCGCGCTCGTGCTCGGCGTGCTGTCCGCGTTCGGCTTCGCACCCTTCGGCATCTGGCCCCTCACGCTGCTGGCGTTCGGGCTGCTCTTTCTGTGGCTCGGGCGCGCGGCGACGTTGCGCCAGGCGGCGGTACTGGGCTGGGGCTTCGGCCTCGGCCAGTTCGTGCTGGGGCTCGACTGGATCGCCAAGGCCTTCACCTATCAGGCCAATATGCCGGCGTGGCTGGGCTGGGTCGCGGTGCTGCTGCTGTCGGTCTACCTCGCGCTCTATCCGATGCTGGCGACCGCGTCGGCGTGGTGGGCGACGCGGCGCGTGGGTGGCGGGGCGGCGAGCCTCACCCTCTTCCTCGGCGCGAGCTGGACGCTCAGCGAATGGCTGCGTGGCGTCGTCTTCACCGGCCTCCCGTGGAACCCGGTCGCGGTGACGATGGTCGATCTTCCGACCGGTCATCTCGCGCGCTTTACCGGCACCTATGCGCTGTCGGGGCTGGTGGTGGCATCGACCGGCTTCATCCTGATCCTCGCGGCTCGTCCGCGCGAATCGCTCACCCGCAAGACGCTGCTCACCGCCGCCAACATCCCCGGCGCGATCGGGCTCGGGCTGCTGCTCGGTGCCTATCTGATCCCGGTGCTGTTCCAGCGCTTTGCCGCCGAGGCGCAGCCCGCCTATCCCGATGGCCCGGTGGTCCACATCGTCCAGCCTGACATCGGCCAGGGCGAACGCTGGGATCCGGGGCTGTCGGCGCGCCACCTCGCCCGGCTGCAGTCGCTGTCCGGCGTGCCGGGCGCCAAGCCCCGCCTGATCCTGTGGCCCGAATCGGGGATCGAGGACAATGTGCAGGAGGATCCCCTCGCGCGCGCCACGCTGGCCTCGATCCTCGGCCCCAACGACCTGCTGCTGGGCGGCGGCGCAGCCCCCGTCCGCAACGCCAAGGGCGAGCTGATCGCCGCGCGCAACTCGATCTTCGTGATCGGCGCCGGCGGCAAGCTGGTGGCGCGCTACGACAAGGCCCATCTCGTGCCGTTCGGCGAATATCTGCCGCTGCGTCCGCTGCTGTCACCGATCGGCCTTTCGCGGCTGGTGGCCGGCACGCTCGATTTCCTGCCCGGCGCAGGGCCAGCGACGGTCGATCTGCCCGGCTTCGGCGGGGTGGGCATGGATCTCTGCTACGAGATTGTCTTCTCCGGCCATGTCGTCGACGCTGCCCACCGCCCGCGATTCCTGTTCAATCCGTCCAACGACGCCTGGTTCGGCCGGGCCGGTCCGCCGCAGCATTTGGCGCAGGCGCGGCTGCGCGCGATCGAGGAAGGCTTGCCGATCGCGCGGGCCACCCCCACCGGAGTTTCCGCGCTGATCGATGCCGACGGCCGCCTGCTCCATTCGCTGCCCAACGGCACGATGGGGATGGTCGAGCTGCCGCTGCCGCCGGCGCTGCCGCCCACGCTTTTCGCGCGGATCGGCAACTGGGCGGTGCTGCTGATAGCCCTGCTTTTGGGTGGGCTGGCATTTGGCGCTAGGCGATATAAAGAGAGCTTTATATAAAGCTTCCTCTAACTGCTTCCTTCAGGGATCATCCGAAACGATGCGCAGCGAATATCTCTTCACGTCCGAATCCGTGTCCGAAGGCCATCCCGACAAGGTTGCCGACCAGATTTCCGACGCCGTGGTCGACCTGTTCCTGTCCAGCGATCCCGTGGCGCGCGTCGCCTGCGAGACGATGGTGACGACCCAGCGCATCGTGCTGGCGGGCGAAGTCCGCTCGTCGGATCGCACGCTGATCAATGAGGACGGCGAGCTCACCGATGAGGGCCACGCCCGCATCGAGCATGCGGTTCGCGCCACCGTGAAGCGCATCGGCTACGAGCAGGACGGCTTCCACTGGCAGACTGCCAGCTTCGAGAATCACCTGCACGGCCAGTCCGCGCACATCGCCCAGGGCGTCGACGAGAGCGGCAACAAGGACGAAGGCGCCGGCGATCAGGGCATCATGTTCGGCTACGCGACCGACGAGACGCCCGACCTGATGCCGGCGACGCTCTATTACTCGCATCGCATCCTCGAGAAGATGGCGCACGACCGCCACAACAAGGTCG
>DATGEV010000009.1:0-16147 GCA_035309885.1 Sphingomonas sp. | reverse complement strand
GCGGGAGACGGCGCGGCTCCAGGGCAACACGATGCAGCTGACGCAGCGGCTGCTCGACGCCGGCCGCGGAACCCAGCGCGACGTCGACCAGGCGCGCGTGCTGGTCGAGCAGGCCAATGCCCAGGTGCCTCAGCTCGAGGCGGAACGGCGCGCCCAGCTCTATGCGCTGGCGGCGCTCACCGGGCGCCCGCCGGCCGAGCTCGATGCCGCCGCCGCGCAATGCCGTGCGGTGCCCAAGGTGGCGACGGTGATCCCGGTCGGCGACGGCGCGGCGCTGCTCGCGCGCCGGCCCGACGTGCGGCAGGCGGAGCGGACGCTCGCCGCCGACACTGCGCGGATCGGCATCGCCACCTCGCAGCTCTTCCCGTCGGTGACGCTGGCCGGGACCGCGACGCTGGGCGCACCGCATATCGGCGACATCGGCAAGGCCAAGTCGTTCAGTTATTCACTGGGGCCGCTGATTTCCTGGACCTTCCCCAACATCGCGGTGGCCGCAGCCCAGATCCGGCAGGCGCGCGGGCAGGCCGATGCCTCGCTTGCCGCGTTTCAGGGCACGGTGCTGACCGCGCTCAAGGAGACCGAGCAGGCGCTCGCCCGCTATGCCGCGTCGCTCGACCAGAATGCGGCGCTGGCGCGCGCCTCGCAGGCGGCGGACGATGCCGCCAAGCTGGCGCGCATCCGCTTCGACACCGGCCGCGACAGTTTCCTCGATCTGCTGGTCGCCGAACAGAATCGGGCCACCGCGCGGCAGGCACTCGCCCAGTCGGACACCAGAGTCGCGGACGCGCAGGTGTCGCTGTTCAAGGCGCTGGGCGGCGGATGGGAAAATGCCCCGCCCGCCGTCAACAGCCCGCCGCCGCCATCGGTCAGCTTGGCGCAGGATGTTTCGCAGCGCAGCAACTAGCGTACGTATTGCGGTAACATAATTACGAAGCCTCTTCCCACATCCGTTGACGCTCGCTAGGGGAGCGGCCAAGGCCGTCGCGCCGTTCAGCTGGGAACGGGCGAGGGACCATGAGGAGGTAAGGATGGCTGATGAGGCGGGTCGCAATCTGCGGCCGCTGACGCTCCACGTGCCCGAGCCGAAATTCCGGCCGGGCGATGCCGTGTCGTTCGACGACATGGTCTTCCCCGAGGCGGGCAGCGTGGCCCGTCCCCCGGTCGACGCGGATCCGTCGACGCTGCGCGATCTGCCGTTCAGCCTGATCCGCGTGCTCGATCCCGAGGGCAAGGCCGTTGGCCCGTGGGACCCGCGCCTGCCGGTCGAGCGGGTCAAGCACATGCTGCGCGGCATGATGCTGACGCGCACCTATGACGACCGCATGTTCCGCGCCCAGCGTCAGGGCAAGACCAGCTTCTACATGAAGTGCACGGGCGAGGAGGCAGTGGCGATCGCCGCGGCCGAGGCTCTGCACCGCGACGACATGTGCTTCCCGTCCTACCGCCAGCAGGGCCTGCTGATCGGGCGCGAGTGGCCGCTGGTCGACATGATGTGCCAGGTCTATTCGAACGCGGGCGACCGCCTGAAGGGCCGCCAGCTGCCGATCATGTATTCGGTCAAGGATGCGGGCTTCTTCTCGATCTCGGGCAACCTCGCCACGCAATATCCGCAGGCGGTGGGCTGGGCGATGGCGTCGGCCGTCAAGGGCGACACGCGCATCGCGGCAAGCTGGGTGGGTGAGGGTTCGACCGCCGAGGGCGACTTCCACTCCGCCTGCATCTTCGCCTCGGTCTATCGTGCACCGGTGATCCTCAACATCGTCAACAACCAGTGGGCGATCTCGTCGTTCGCGGGTTTTGCCGGCGCCGAGGCGACCACTTTCGCCGCGCGAGGCCTGGGCTATGGCATCGCGGCGCTGCGCGTTGACGGCAATGATGCGCTGGCCGTCTATGCGGCGACCGAGTGGGCGGCCGAGCGCGCGCGCACCAATTGCGGCCCGACCCTGATCGAGCACTTCACCTATCGCGTTGAGGCGCACTCCACGTCCGACGATCCTTCGGCCTATCGTTCGGCGGAGGAGGCCAAGAACTTCCCGCTCGGCGATCCGATCGAGCGGTTGAAGCAGCACCTGATCCGTCTCGGCGAATGGGACGAGGCGAGCCACGACGCGCTCCAGGCCGAACTCACCGAGCAGGTGCGCGCCGCCGGCCGCGAGGCAGAGAAGCTGGGCGTGCTCAGCGGCACCGCGTTCAACCACGGCTTCGAGACGATCTTCGAGGACGTGTTCGCCGAGATGCCGCAGCACCTCAAGGAACAGAGCGAGCAGATGGCCGAAGAGCGGAGGGCCGCCGGCGTATGACGACCATGAACATGATCCAGGCGATCAACTCCGCCATGGACGTCACGATGGAGCGCGATAACGGCGTCGTCGTGATGGGCGAGGATGTCGGCTATTTCGGCGGCGTGTTCCGCGCCACCGCCGGCCTCCAGAAGAAATACGGCAAGACCCGCGTGTTCGACACGCCGATCAACGAATGCGGCATCATCGGTGTCGCGGTCGGCATGGCGGCGTACGGCATGCGGCCGGTGCCCGAGATCCAGTTCGCGGATTATATCTATCCGGGGCTCGACCAGCTGATCTCGGAAGCCGCGCGTCTGCGCTATCGTTCGGCGGGCGAGTTCACCTGCCCGATCACGGTGCGCTCGCCGTTCGGCGGCGGCATCTTCGGCGGCCAGACCCACTCGCAGTCGCCGGAAGGCATCTTCACCCATGTCGCGGGGCTCAAGACGGTGATCCCGTCCAATCCCTATGACGCCAAGGGGCTGCTGATCGCCGCGATCGAGGATCCGGATCCGGTGCTCTTCTTCGAACCCAAGCGCATCTACAATGGCCCGTTCGACGGCCATTATGATCGCCCGGTCCAGCCCTGGTCCAAGCATGCCTCGTCGGAGGTGCCGGAGGGCTATTACACCGTGCCGCTGGGCAAGGCCGCCGTGGTGCGCGCAGGCGAGGCGGTGACGATCCTCTGCTACGGCACGATGGTCCACGTGGCATTGGGCGTGGTCGAGGCCAGCGGCATCGATGCCGAGGTGATCGACCTGCGCACGCTGCTGCCGCTCGACATCGACACCATCCAGGCCTCGGTCGAGAAGACCGGGCGCTGCGTGATCGTGCACGAGGCGACGCGCACCGGCGGCTTCGGCGCGGAGCTTTCCGCCCAGGTGCAGGAGCGCTGCTTCCCATATCTCGAGGCGCCGATCGAGCGCGTCACGGGCTGGGACACGCCCTATCCCCACTCGCTGGAGTGGGCTTATTTTCCGGGGCCCGTGCGGCTCGGTGAAGCGCTCAAGCGCGTGATGAAGGATTGATCGGCATGGCTCGCGTACCTTTCCGTCTCCCCGACATCGGCGAAGGCATCGCCGAAGCCGAGATCGTGGCGTGGCACGTCAAGATCGGCGACATGGTCGAGGAAGATCAGCCGATCGCTGACATGATGACCGACAAGGCGACCGTCGAGATGGCGGCGCCGGTCTCGGGCCGGATCGTCGAGCTCGCCGGCAATGTCGGCGATCAGATTCCGATCGGATCGACGCTGGCGGTGTTCGAGACCGCGGGCGGCGAGGCTGCGGCCGAGCCGGCGCCCACGCCTGCTGCCGCGCCCAAGTCCGATCCCGTGCCCGCAAAGGCGGAGCCCGCGCCCGCCAAGGTCGAGGCGCCTGTGGCGGCCGCTCCTGCACCTGTCGCGCACAGCACCGCCAAGAAGGTGCTCGCTTCGCCGGCGGTGCGCCAGCGCGCCAAGGATCTGGGCGTCGAGCTCGCCGATGTGCACCCCGCCTCGGGCGACCGGGTGAAGCATTCGGATCTCGATGCGTTCCTGAAGTATCGCGGTGGGCCGGCCCCGCAGGCGCGTGCCGTCGTCGCCGCCGGCCATGACGAGATCGACGAGATCAAGGTTACCGGCCTGCGTCGCCGCATCGCCGAGAACATGGCTGAATCGAAGCGCCGCATCCCGCACTTCGCCTATGTCGAGGAAATCGACGTCACCGCCGTCGAGGCGCTGCGCCAAGCGATGAACGCAGATCGTGGCGATCGGCCCAAGCTCACGATGCTGCCCTTCCTCATCCGCGCGATGACCAAGGCGGCGGCGGACTACCCGATGGTCAACGCCCGCTTCGACGACGAAGCCGGCGTGGTCAGCCGCCACTCCGCTGTCCATCTCGGCATGGCGACGCAGACCGACGCGGGCCTGTCGGTGCCGGTGATCCGCGACGCGCAGGCGCGTGATGTGTGGGCGCTGGCCGCCGAGATCGTCCGCCTCGCCGACGCCACCCGCCGCGGCAAGGCGACGCGCGATGAGCTGTCGGGATCGACCATCACGCTCACCTCGCTGGGCGCGCTGGGCGGCATCGTCTCGACGCCCGTGATCAACCGTCCGGAAGTCGGCATCGTCGGCGTCAACCGCATGGTCGAGCGGCCGGTGGTGATCGAGGGCCGCATCGAGGTCCGCAAGATGATGAACCTGTCGTCCTCGTTCGATCACCGCGTAGTCGACGGCATGGACGCCGCCCGGTTCATCCAGGCGATCAAGAAGCTGCTCGAGGTGCCGGCACTGCTTTTCGCTGACTGACGTCGCGAAGGGGCGTTACGAACCCATCCGGGGGTGGAACAGGCGTCCACCCTCGGTCACCAGCACGATGACGAGCGCGGTGAGACCGGCGACGGCAAAGCCCGCCGTCATCGGCAGGCTCGTGCCATTGAAGCTCTGCCCGATCGCGAAGCCTAGCAGCGCACCGCCCACCGTGGTGATGAAGCCCTGCACCGAGGCCGCAGTTCCCGCCACCTCTGCCAGCGGCTCCATCGCCATCGCGCCGAAATTGGCCGTCGACAGGCCGAAGCAGAACATCGCCGTCGCCTGGCACAGCGCGAAGCTGATCAGCGTCTCGTGCCCAGCCAGCACGATCGCGAGATGCAGGCACTCGATTCCCACGAAGCCCAGCAGCGCGGTATGCGACACACGCCGTGTGCCGAGCTGCTCGACGATGCGTGAGTTGATCAGCGAGGCCAGCGCCATCATCCCGGCGATCGCGGCGAACACCAGCGGCATCAGCGTCGGCCGGTGGAAGGTGTCGGCGAAAATCTGCTGCACCGAGTTGATGAAGCCGTAGAGCGCGCCCGAGATCACCGTCAGCGCGAGCATATAGCCCACCGCCTGCCGCGCGGTGAGCGTGCGACGGATCGCGGCGACGACCGAGCTGAAATCGATCGGGCGGCGATATTCGGGGTGCAGCGTTTCGGGCAACCGCGTCGACAGCCAGCTCAGCACGATCAGCCCGTAGCAGGCCAGCACCCAGAACAGCCCGCGCCACGGCAGGAACAGCAGGAAGAACTGACCGATCGACGGCGCCATCACCGGCACCGCCAGGAACACCATGAAGGCGAGGCTCATCACCCGCGCCATCTGCCGCCCGCCATAACAATCGCGCACGACGGAGATGGTGACGACGCGGGTCGCGGCGACGGCCGTGCCCTGCAGCGCGCGGAACAGCAGCAAGATGCCGAAGCTCGGCGCCAGCGCCGCACCGATGCTGAACAGCACATAGGCGCCCGTACCGAACAACAGCATCGGCCGGCGCCCAAAGCGATCGGAGAGCGGCCCGTAGAAGAGCTGCGCTACCCCGAATCCCAGCAGAAAGACGGTGACGATCAGCTGCCGCTCATTTTCTTGCATGATGCCGAGCGAGGTGCCGATCGCGGGCAGCGCGGGCAGCATCGTGTCGATGGCCAGCGCCACCATCGCCATCATCGCGGCGACCAGCCCCACGAATTCGTGGAAACTGATCCCCGCATGGGGGCCGGTGACCGCGACATGCGGGGCCATCCGTTCGATGCTGCTCGCTCCGTCCATCCTTGTCCTCTACGCCGCAGCCGGGGCAGAGAGAAGCCCCATGCTGCACCTGCGAAGAATAGGGCGTGGGATCAGCGGCAATGGCGCTCCGCAAAGGCCGCCGCCGCGCCGAGCAGGCCCGGCTGCCGGTGGGTGATGAGCTTGACCGGGATCTGCGCCATGCGCGCCTCGAACCGGCCCTTGGCGGTGTAGCGGCCGGCGAAGCCCGACAGCGACAGATGCTCGGCGATGCGCGCACCGACGCCGCCCGCGATCACCGATCCGCTCCACGCGCCATGCGCCAACGCGAGATCGCCCGCCACCGCGCCGAGCGCGAGGCAGAAGCGGTCAAGCGCGGCGGCGGCGAGGATGTCCGATCCGTCGAGCGCGGCCTTCCACAACTCTTTGTCATCGCCCACGCGCACGGTGCGCCCTTCGATCGCGGCGAGCGCCTCGTAGATGTTGTGCAGGCCGGGGCCCGACACCAGCCGCTCGATCGAGACACGGCGGTAGCGCTGGCGCAGCCGCTGGAGGATCTGATCCTCCAGCGTATCGAGCGGGGCGAAATCGATATGGCCGCCCTCAGTCTCGACGACGGAGATGCGTCCGTTCTGGCGATGGAGCTGGGCGACGCCCAGGCCCGTGCCTGGGCCGACGATGCTGATCGTGCCCTCCTTGCCCAGCGGCTCTTCGGGGCCGCAGATATGCAGCATGTCCTCGTCGCGCAGCCGGCTGACGGCATAGGCGATCGCGCCGAAATCATTGATGAGTTCATGGCGTTCCAGCCCCAGCACCGACGGGATCAGCGACGGGCGGATCACCCACGGGCTGTTGGTGAGCTTGATCACCGATCCGTCGGCCGGCGCGGCGATGGCGATCGCGCCGGCATTGGGCAACGGGCGGCCGATCCGTTCGGCAAAGGCCTCCCAGGCGCTGCGCAGACTGGCATAGGCGTGGGTGGGGAGCGTCACCACTTCGCCCAGCGAGATCGATCCATCGTCGCACACCGTGGCGATGGTGAAACGTGCATTGGTCCCGCCGATATCGACGGCGACGAGTTCGGTCATCCAGCCTCTCCCTGGCGGCCCGCCGGAGATGCCCGCCGGCTTGACCGCATGAACTGGGGACGCCTGTAGCACTCAACATCGAGATATGACAGCGCTTGTCATGCGCTTCGGTCTCGGAAATAAGTCGGAATTTCAAAACACAGTGCGGCCACATGATCGCACGGGTCGGGAGAGGGTATCCCATGCGGGTCATAGTCACTGCAAGTCTGATCGCGCTCATTGCGACAACACCGGCGCTGGCTGCGCCGGTTGCACCGTCGTCGGCGGTCGCGCACCCGGCACTCTGGCCGCAGGCGCACAGTGTCGGCCTGGTCGATGCGAAGACCGAAGCGTTCGTCGCCGCGCTGATGGCAAAGATGAGCGTGCGCGAGAAGGTGGGCCAGATGATCCAGGGCGACATCGCCTCGGTGAAGCCGGACGAGCTGCGCGAATATCCGCTGGGCTCGGTGCTGGGCGGCGGCAACTCCCCGCCGCTTTCGGGCAATGATCGCGGGCCAGTAGGCGACTGGATCAAGACGGCGGAGACCTTCCGTCAGGTGTCGATCGAGACGCGGCCGGGCCATGTGCCGATCCCGACGATCTTCGGCATGGACTCGGTCCACGGCAATTCGAATGTCTTCGGCGCGACGATCTTGCCACACAATATCGGCCTCGGCGCGATGCGCGACCCGGCGCTGATGGAGAAGATCGGCGCTGCCACCGCGGAGGAGAGCGCGGCGGCGGGCTTCGACTGGGCGTTCGGGCCGACCGTGACGGTGCCGCAGGACGACCGCTGGGGCCGCACCTATGAGGGCTATTCCGAGCGCCCCGACATCACGCGCGAATATTCCGCCGCGATGGTGCGCGGGCTTCAGGGTGCGCCGGGCACCGGCCGGGTGCAGAACGGCAAGGTCGCCGCCTCAATCAAGCATTTCCTCGCCGACGGCGGCACCCACAACGGCATCGATCAGGGCGACGCGCAGATCGACGAGAAGACGCTGATCGCAACGCATTCGCCCGGCTACATCTCCGGCATCGATGCCGGCGCGATGACGGTGATGGTGAGCTTCTCCTCTTGGAACGGAGTCAAGAACCACGGCAACAAGTCGCTGCTGACCGACGTGCTCAAGGGCAGGCTTGGCTTCGAGGGCTTCGTCGTTGGCGATTGGAACGCGCATGGCCAGGTGCTGGGCTGTACCAACGGCGACTGCCCGGAGAGCTTCAACGCCGGCCTCGACATGGCGATGGTCCCCGCCGACTGGAAGGCGCTGTTCAACAACACGCTGAAGGAGGTGCAGAACGGCACCATCCCGATGGCGCGCGTCGACGACGCGGTGCGCCGTATCCTGCGCGTGAAGGTGAAGCTCGGCCTGTTCGATCCGGCGCGGCCCTATGAGCAGAAGACTATCCTCGGCTCGCCCGAGCATCGCGCCATTGCGCGACAGGCGGTGTCGGAATCGCTGGTGCTGCTCAAGAACAACAATGCGCTGTTGCCGATCCGGCCGGGCCAGAACGTGCTCGTCACCGGCAGCCATGCCGACGACATCGGCCTCCAGTCGGGCGGCTGGACGCTGTCGTGGCAGGGCACCGGCAACAGCAATGCCGACTTCCCCGGCGCGACCTCGATCTGGGGCGGCCTCAAGACCGCGATCGAGGCGGCGGGCGGCACCGCGACGCTCAGCGCCGATGGCAAGGTGGTGGGTCCGAAGCCCGATGTCGCCGTCGTCGTGTTCGGGGAGCAGCCCTATGCCGAGATGGTCGGCGACATCTCCACGCTGGAGTTCCAGCCCGGCGACAAGCAGGCGCTGGCTCAGCTGAAGGCGTTGAAGGCGCAGGGGATTCCGGTAGTGTCGGTGTTCATCTCGGGTCGCCCGCTGTGGGTAAACCCGGAGCTCAACCAGTCCGACGCCTTCGTCGCGGCCTTCCTGCCGGGCTCGGAGGGCGAGGGCATCGCCGACGTGCTGGTGGCCAAGAAGGATGGCACGCCCGACAAGGACTTCCACGGCAAGCTCAGCTACAGCTGGCCCAAGACCGCCGGCCAGTTCGCCAACAATGTCGGCCAGCCGGGCTATGATCCGCTGTTCGCCTACGGCTATGGCCTGACCTACGCCGACCAGCAGACCGTGCCGCCGCTCAGCGAAGTCGCGGGCGTCGATGCCTCGCTCGCCAACATCTCGGTCTATTATGTGCCGGGCAAGGCGGTGGCGCCGTGGAAGCTTGGCGCGGACGGTGCCGTCACGAGCACGAATGTCGACGGCGGCGGCAAGCAGGAAGGCGCGCGCCAGTACGGCTTCACCGGCGCGGGCCATGTCCGCGTCACCGGCCCGACGATCGACCTCACCCGCCAGACCAACGCGCAGTTGAGCCTCCGCATCGACTATCGCGTCGACGCCAAACCGGCGGGCAAGGTGACGCTGGCGGTGGGCGACAAGGGCACGCCGGTCGATGCCACCAGCCTGTTCGCTGCTGCCGCGCTCGACCAGTGGACCAGCGTCAAGGTGCCACTCTCCTGCTTCAAGGCGGCGGGTGCGGATGTCGGCCATGTCGCGCAGCCCTTCGTGCTCGGCAGCGACGGCGCGTTCACGCTCTCGATCGTCGGCGTGAAGCTCGATACCGATCCGGTGGGCGCGGTCTGCCCGGGGGCTCCGGCGGCCAAATAAGGAGCGAGCGGCGGGGCCGAAACCCCGCCGCTCGCTATGCATACCGATACGCTTACAAAATTGGGAGGCGCGTCAGGCGCCCATTGGGGGCTGGCCGACGGCCTGTCGCCCGATCGCGGGATCGTCGGTGAAGAAGCCGTCGATCCCGGCGGCCAGATAGGCGCGGATCTCCGCCAGCGAGCCCGCAATGTTGCGGGCTGCCGGGCCGCTCGCGTCCTGAAAGTCCTTGGCGAGGAAATAATTCTCCGGCCGGAAGGTCCAGGGCTGGACGAGCAACCCGGCCTTGTGCGCGTCGGCCGTCACCGGTGCCGGCTTGCCGAGCTTGCCATCGGCGTCGAGTGGGATGATCGAGCGCGTATCGGGCGCGAGGATATCGGCATAGCGCGCGATCTCGGCGAAGCCGGCGGGCTGCATCATCTGGCGATAGGTGGTGATGCCGCCTGCCTTCGCCACGTCGGCGGGGGGCTGGTCGATACCGGAGACGAGTTGCATCAGCTGCACATTGGCGGGGCGGCCGAGCTTCTGGCGGAGGTAGCGCAGGTTCGCCGTCTCGAACGACTGGATCACCACCGGCGCGGTGCGGGTGTAGTGATGCGCGGCGAGGCTCGCGAGGAAACGGTCCTCCATCGGCAGGCCGATGCCGGAGAAATAGGTGGAGTGCTTGATCTCGGGCACCAGCCCGATCGGGCGGCCGCGCGCGAGCGACTCCGCCGCGGCGAAGTCGATCATCTCTTGCCACGTCACCAGATCAAACCAGCCGTCCATCGCCGCATTCTGCGGGCGGAGCTGGCCCAAGCGCTCCTTGGCACGAATCGTCTTCAGCTCGGCGAGGGTGAAGTCCTCGGTGAACCAGCCGACCTGTTTCTGGCCGTCGATGACCTTCTCGGTCTTGCGACCCGCGAATTCGGGGTGGCTCATGATATCGGTGGTCTCGGCGATGTTGTTCTCATGCCGGACGATCAGCACGCCGTCCCTGGTGACGACGAGATCGGGCTCGATGAAGTCTGCCCCGTCGGCGATCGCCTTGGCGTAGGAGGCGAGCGTATGTTCGGGCCGGAGCGCCGAGGCGCCCCGGTGCCCATAGATCAGAATCTTGCGCTCGCTCCCCGCCATGGCGGGGGCGGCATGCCCCGCCGGGGCGGTGGAGGCGAGCAGGGCGGCGCCGGAGGCCCGCAGGGCATCGCGTCGTGTCATGCGGGTCATCTCCGGCGCCTTCTCTATCAGAACTTGAATCCGACGGTGCCGAACACCTGGCGCGGCGCCACCGGGAAGAAGTTGTAGGTGCCCGACGCCGCACCGATGGTCAGCGTGGAGGCCGCCCTGGTGTTGGTCAGGTTGGTGATGTTGATGCTGACGTTCATGTTGTGCAGCGGCGAGGTCGACGGCATCGAGATGTTCGCCCCGATCCGCGCCGACATGGTGAAGTAGCCCTTCTCCCACAGGTCGTTGGTGTAGGTGGCGTAGCGCTTGCCCAGATAGTCGCCGATCAGCTGCACGTCGAAGATGCCGTAATTGGCTGATGCGACGAACTTGTTCAGCCAGTCGGGCGAGCCCGGTACCTTCTTGCCCTTGGTCGGCACGGTGGTGGTGCCGTTCAGATAGTCCTGCCCGAAGCGCGAGTTGTTGTACGAGATCGCGTCATAGAGCGAGAAGTGCGAACCGAAGTGCAGCGTGCCGGCAAGGTCGACACCGTCGGTCTTCACGCTGCCGACGTTTTGGATAATCGCGGCGCCCGAGACGATCGCGTTGACCGTCGGGTTGGGGCTGATCGCCAGCAGGCGGTTGCTGAAGTCGACATGGTAATAGTTGATCTGGGCCTCGAAGGCCGTGATCGGGCCGAGGTTCAGCGCATGCTGGGTGCGCGCGCCGACTTCGTAGGTCCAGCTCGTCTCGGGCTTCACTGTCTGCTTGAACAGATCGAACGCGCCCTGGCTGCCCAGCGCGAAGGGCGACAGGCTGGCCGCCGCACTCGTCTGGAACTGCCGCATGTTCTTCTGGACGTTGAAGAAGACCTGGTCATGCCCGGTCACCTCCCAGACGCCGCCGACCTGCGGCAGGAAGGCCTTGCTGGTGCTGATGCGGCCCTGCGGCAGCGCGGTCTGGCCGGTGGAGGAGCCGGGGATCGGCTCGACCGACACGCGCTGGGTCGCCGTCTGGAACTCGCTCTTGAAGCCCGCCTGCAGCGTGATGTTCGGACGGATGTGCCACGCGTCCTGCAGATGCGCCTGATACTCGTTCACGCGCACTTCGCTGTGATATTGCGTGATCAGCGGGTTCGCGAGGCTGAGCGGACGCGTATAGGGGCTCGACGGGTTGTTGACGTCGAATGCGTACCAGCGGCGGAAGGCCGAGGTGTCCTGACGCTCGTACCAGCCGCCGAACTCGATGTCGTGGTTGCCGAACGTGGCCTTCACGGTCGAGATCACGCCGCCGCGATCGATGCGATATTCGGTGGTGCGGGTGGCGAGGCCCGAGCCGCCGAAGATCTGCGACAGCACCGCGAGGTTGGCCGGATCGGTCGGGTTGGCCGGGTTCGGAACCGTGTAATATTTCGAGAAGAGCAGCGGCAGACCGGCGACGTCGATCGGGCCGGCAACAACGCCGACACCGTCATTATGGTGGAAATAGCCCTGGGTCGACCAGACGATGTTGCTGGCGACGTTCCAGTCATATTTCAGGTAGGTGAGGTAGTCGGTGCGCTGCGCGTCGCTGTAATAGTCGTGGTAATTGTCCTTGTCGGCCTTGTAGGCGCCAGACGCGAGATAGGCCTCCATCGCCTGGAAATTGGGATAGAGGAACGGCCGGGTATAGGGGACGGTGGCGCGGGTCTCACCCTTGGACGGGTTGACGACGGTGGCGTCCTCGTTCGGTTCGATCTTGTCCGAATAGGCGAAATAATAGGTCAGCTTGCCGGTCGAGTCCTCATGCACGAACTTCGTGTCGAACTGGTAGCCGCCCTGCTTGCCGTTGAAATCCCACGCCTTCGCGTCCTGGCGGAGGCCTGAGAAATAGAGCTTGTTGCCGTCGCCGAACGTGCCGGTGTCGATCCGCCCATAGGTGCGGAAGGTGTTGTGGCTGCCGAAGGTCTGCTGGAGCGTCGTCACCTGATCGTTCGACGGATCGCTGGAGAAGGTGTCGATCGTGCCGCCGAGATTGCTGGTCGACGGGGTGCCGAGGTCACCCGCACCCGACGCCAGCGTCACCCGGCCGACATCCTCCGAGATGATCGCGCGCTGCGGCGAAAGGCCATTGAAGTTGCCGTAGGTCTGGTCGCCGAGCGGCACGCCGTCGAGCGTGTAGCCAAGCTGCTGCGCGTTGAAGCCGTGGATGAAGAGCGAGATGTTCTGCTCGTTATTGCCCCACGGATCGGCGGTGAGGAAGGTCACGCCCGGCAGCGTCTGGATCGCCTTCAGCGGGTTGATGCCCGGCAGGATCTTCTGGATCTGCTCGCCGTCCAACGAGACGACCGAGTGCGTGCGGCGTGAGGTGACGACGATTGCGCTGTCATCGCCGGCCGAATCCGCGGCACCGGCGATAGCCGAGTCGGCTGCGGCAGGCGTGGCCGCCACGTCGGCGTCGGAGGCGGCGGCCTGGACCGGCAGGCCGAAGGCGAAGCTGGCCGAAAGGCCGAGCAGGGCAGTGGAGCGAGACAGGCGCATGGAAACCCCTTTTCATGCTGCGGGCGCAGTGTGCGGGGGCGGTAGACGCTGCGTTGGTCGGTTCCGTGACGATTCCGTATCGGTGCCGAGACAACCCCAAATTTAATCCAGCCGGCTTGCGCAGAGGCAGTGTGGCGATCCGCCAAACCGGTTCGCGCCTCACTGGCATTGACATTAATGCGAGGCATTATCATTAGCAATTAAAAGAGTGACCGCATCAAGGGGAGTGTCCGTGTTCGTGTCCGAGAAGAGTCCGTCATCCACCGCACCCGCTTTTCTCGCGCTCGCCTGCGTGGGGGCGATTCTGTCGCCGGTGGGCGCGGCCAGCGCCGGCGAGGGCATCGACTCGGCGGGCGCGGCGGCGGCGGGCGAGGGCGGCGGCGCGATCCTGGTGAGCGGCCGCTATGCCCAGCCCGACGTCGCTTCGGCCAAGTCGACCGCCTCGCTGCTCGACACGCCGCAGACCATCACGGTGATCAACAACATCACCCTGCAGAGGCAGAACCTGCTGACGCTGCGCGACGTGCTCTCGACGCTGCCCGGCATCACCTTCGGCGCGGGCGAGGGTGGCGGCGGCTTTGGCGACAGCATCAACCTGCGCGGCTATTCGGCCAACACCGACATTACCGTCGACGGCGTGCGCGACAGCGCCCAATACAGCCGCACCGAGACCTTCGATCTCCAGCAGATCGAGGTTTATAATGGCGCCAATTCAGTGTTCAACGGATCGGGCTCGGTCGGTGGCACGATCAACCTCGTGCAGAAGCTGCCGCAGGCGAAGAGTCTCACCGTCGTCAGCCCCAGCATCGGCACCGACGATTATTATCGCGCCACGCTGGACTCGAACATCCGGGTCAACGAACTGATCGCCTTCCGGCTCAACGCGGTGTTCCACAGGAACGACGTGCCGGGTCGCGATGTCGAGAGGTTCAAGCGTTGGGGCGTGGCGCCGGCGGTAACGTTCGGGATCGATTCACCGACCCGTTTCACGCTGATGTACCTCTACCAGCATGACGACAATGTGCCGCAATATGGCGTCCCCTATTTCGCGGCGGCCGGCGGCAAGCCCGATGGCGTGCCCTACGATGCCTATTATGGCTATCGGAACATCGACAAGCAGAAGCAGACGATCAATCAGCTCACTGCGATCTTCGAGCAGGATGTCTCGGATCATGTCTCGATCCGCAACCTGACCCGCTACGAGAATATCCGCCAGCTCACCATCGTCGATCCGCCGCAGGCTGGCGGCTATGCGCTGAACGGCCAGTGCATCGGCGCCACGCCGGCCAACACCGGGATCCGCAAGGCGGCGGCCGATGGCTCCTGCACCTTCAACATCGCCGCGTCCGGTCAGCCGTCGGTCAACGTCACCGTGCCGCAGGGCTATTATCTGCCGGGCGGGCCGCGCGGGAACCTGCGCGATACGCGCAACCAGATCGGCTATGACCAGCTCGATCTACGCGCCAATTTCGCGACGGGCCCGGTGCAGCACGAGGTCGTGCTGGGCGCGGCCGCGACCTGGGAGCATTACAACCTCGATACCGGCCGCATCTTCCTGAATGCGGACGGCAGCAACCCCTTCGCAGTCACCGGTCTGCCGCTGATCAACATCGCCGATCCCTCGCACGTGGTGCCGGGCCTGGCGGGGCACGTCTATGGCAGCAATGCCTACACCGGCCCGGTCAACTATACCCGGTCCAACAGGTCGGTGGGCGATCATGAGAATTATGCCACCTATCTTTTCGATACATCGAAGATCGGCGAGCATTTCGAGGTCAATTTCGGCGTGCGCTGGGAGCACAGCACGGGCGACTTCACCGCCTTCAACTACAGCACCACGCCGGGGGCGGGCTTCGGTGCCGTGTCGTCGACCATCCCGCAGCACAATGCGGAGAACCTCTTCTCCTATCGCGTCGGTGGCGTCTTCAAGCCGACCAAGGCGGTGAGCCTCTACGTCGCCTATGGCAATTCCAGGACGCCTTCGATCACAACGGTCAACGGCGGCTGCACAGCCGGTACGTTCGGCAGCGCCACCTTCGCTAACTTCTGCGACGTCCAGCCGGAGGAGGCGAAGAATTACGAGATCGGTGCCAAGGCCGACCTGCTCCACCACCGGCTCCAGCTCACCGCCGCGCTGTTCCGCAACGAGCGCAGCAATTTCCGCGTCGCGTCCAACGATCCGTCGCTCGGCAATGTCGCGATCCAGGTGCCGGACGGACGCTCGCGCGTCGACGGCCTGGCGCTCGGCGCCAGCGGCAACATCACTCGCGCCTGGACGATCTTCGCCAACTACACCTATCTCAAGAGCAAGGTGCTGCAGGGCGCCCCCCAGCGCTGCGTCGACAATCCCGCCGACACCGGCTGCGCCGCGCTGATCGCCTCAGCCCCCGAAGCCGGCGGGCCGATCCAGCAGACGCCCAGGCATTCGGGCAGCCTGTTCACCACCTATATGCTGCCGTTCGGGCTGCAGCTCGGCTACGGGCTGACCTATCAGGGCAGCTTCGCGATCGTCACCGACCCAGGCCACAAGATCAACGGCCATTATCCGAAGTCGCAGGACTGGCTGACGCAGCGGCTGTTTGCGAGCTACCCGGTGACGCCACGCCTCACCGGGCAGGTCAACATCCAGAATTTCGCCAACGAGCATTACTACACCAGCATCCGCAACAATGGCTGGGCGGTACCGGGCGCTCTGCGGTCGGCGACCTTCAGCCTGTTCTACAATTTCTGAGACTTGATGCACGCGCGCGCGCCTTCCATGACGGCCTCGGCAGACAGGGGAGGCGGGCGATGATGATCGAGATTCCAGGCGTGCTCGACGCGACCGGCGTCGCGCGGCTGCGCTCGGTCATCGACGCGGGCGAGTGGGTGGACGGCAACGCCACCTCCGGTCCGCAGTCGGCGCTCGCCAAGCGCAACGAGCAATTGCCCGAAGACAGCGCCGCCGCGCGCGACG
>DATGEV010000008.1:0-4788 GCA_035309885.1 Sphingomonas sp. | reverse complement strand
GCGCCGGCCGGCCCGCCGCCTACGATCAGCGCGGCCGGGCGATGGGCGGTGAGATTCTGGGTGGAGGTATGCGGCATGGGAGTCTGCATTGCAGTGACCCTAAATGCCGGCCGGATCGGGAGAGTCCGCCATGTGCACTACAATCGTGATTCCCGCTCGCGCCGGGGGCAACGGCGGTATCTCCGCGATGCATGTCGCGTCGGCCCGGGCTCGTCGGAGGATTGCCGCCGGCACATGACCGTCATGATAGAGCGTGTCCGCCCGGCCGAGCCAGCGCGCCTCGGCCAGGCTCAGATCATCCGGATCGGCCGAGCGCAGCCGGATGGTCACGGTCATGCTTGGGGGCGGCGGTGGGGTGGCCCCCTCCAGCCATTGTGCAACGGCGTTCCCGGAGGACGCCGCGAAGGGATCGAGCGGCCCGCCGGGGTCCAGCACGGCGTCGATCGCGCGGCGTCGTTCCGCTGCATCAGGAAAGCGCGCGCGGATTGCGGCGCGCGCGCCATGTAGCGCGCGCGCGAGGCCGCCGAGATCGGCCGGCAGCATCGCCTCGAGTCGTTGGCGGAGCGCCTTGGCGAGCCCCGCCGAGGCGCCGCCGGTGCCGATCGCCACCAGCACCGGGTCGCGGTCGACGATGGCGGGAAGCGTGAAGTCGCACAACGCCGGCCGGTCGACCGCATTGACCAGGATGCCGCGCGCCGCCAGCCGTGCCACCGCCGCTTCGGCTGCGCCGTCCTCTTCAATCGCGACGATGGCGAGCACGGCCTGCTCCTTCTCTCCGACGATGTGGGCGCCGGCGCGCACCAGCAGCCTGCGCTTGGCCTCGGCCACCTCGCCCTCTCCGAGCAAAATGACCGGCCGACCCTCAAGCCGCAGGAAGACGGGGAGGCTGTGCATGGTGACCGTTCTGGCCCCGGTGTCGCGCCTTGCCAAGCGGCGTTGCATAGGATTAGCCACAAGACGATGCGGCGCCTCTTCCTCCTCCTGCTCGGGCTTGTGGCGTTCGGCGCGCTGCTGCCGGTTGCGCCCGCCGCGGCTGCTGCTGCCCATCACAAGCATGCGATGCTGCCCGGCCATTGCGGCGACGAGGGTAGCGTCGTGACGCACGTCTGCCTCGGCTGTGCGGTTGCGCCGCTCGATCCTGCGCCGTTCGCGTTGGGGAGGGCTTCGCCTGCGTCCCGGCCCGTTGCGCGTCTGGTCTCGATTCCCGAAGGCCATCGTCCCGGCTCCGATCCGCCCCCGCCGCGCGCGTTCGGCTGAGCGCGTCGGGCCCGTTCCGTCGCGTCCCCGAACGAATACGCGACAGGAGTTGATGATGAGACGAAGCCTCTTGGGTGCGGCGATCTGTGCTGCCGCCCCCAGCGCCGCCTTGGCGCAATCGATGGATAATATGCCGGGCATGACAATGCCCGCCGCACCCGCGACCCCCGATCATCATGACATGGCCGGCATGAGCGGCATGACAATGATGGGCGACGGCGCATCGAGCCCAGGATCGGGCAGTGCCCGGCTGCCGGCCAATGATCGCATGATCGGCCTGCATGTCATGGCGGGGGACTGGATGCTGATGCTTCACGGCTATGCATGGGCGAGCTGGACCGATCAGGGCGGCCCGCGCGGTAGCCGCGAGGCCTTCGTGCAGTCGATGGCGATGATCGAAGCGTCTCGCCCGGTCGCCGACGGCGTCGACCTGACGCTGCGTTCGATGCTGTCGGCCGATCCGCTGATGGGGCGGCGCGGCTATCCCGATCTGTTCGCCAGCGGCGAGACGGCGCACGGCCTCGCGCTGATCGATCGCCAGCATCCGCACGATCTGTTGATGGAGCTGTCCGGGCGAATCGACGTGTCGGCGGGCAGGGACTCGCGATTCTTCGTCTATGGCGGCCTGCCCGGCGAGCCGGCGCTAGGGCCGTCGGCCTTCATGCACCGCGGATCGGCGCGATTCGATCCCGAGGCGCCGATCTCCCATCACTGGTTCGATTCGACGCATATCAGCTGGGGAGTGGTGACCGCTGGCTATGCGACGCGCCACTGGCAGGTGGAGGCGAGCGGCTTCAAGGGGCGCGAGCCCGACGAGGACCGCACCAATATCGAAACGCCGCGGCTCGACAGCTGGTCGGTGCGCGCAACGTGGAATCCCACTCGGGCCTGGAGCGCCGAGATCAGCTATGGCGCGCTGCACAGCCCCGAGGCGCTTCACCCTGAGGAAGACGAGCGCCGCCTGATCGCCAGCGTTAGCTATTCGGCGCACGGGCTCGACGTGACGGCGGGTTATGCACGCAAGGCGATCCGGCCGGGGCGGGTGCTACCCGCCTGGATGCTGGAGGGCACCTATGCGATCACCCGGCGCCACGCGGTGTTCGGGCGGTTCGAGAATGTGCTCAACACCGAATTGTTTGAGCGCGACGAGCAACTCGGGCTGGACCCGCCGCTGGCCGGCGAGCCGTTCCGGGTGAGCAAGTTCACCGCCGGCTATGCCTATACGCTGCCGCTGGGGAAGAGCTTCGCCGTCGCGCTCGGCGGAGCGGCGAGCGCTTATGCCAAGTCGGAGCGGCTGGACTCGGCCTATGGGCGGCATCCGCACAGCCTGACGCTGTTCGCCAAGTTGATGCTGGGACGGTGACGGGGAAGGGGGCGCTGGCCGCGCCCCCTTCGGAATCAGAGCCGGTCGATGAAGGCCTTCACCGCCGGGCCGACATCGTCGCGCTCGAGCGCGAGCGCGATGTTCGCCTGGATGAAACCGGCCTTGTCGCCGCAATCGTGGCGCACGCCGTTGAAGGTGACGCCGTGGAAGGGCTGCTCACCGATCATCCGCGCCATCGCGTCGGTGAGCTGGATCTCGCCGCCGGCCCCCTTTTCCTGGCGCTCGAGGATCCGCATCACCTCGGGCTGGAGGATATAGCGGCCGACGATCGCGAGATTGGAGGGGGCGGCATCGGGCTTGGGCTTCTCGACCAGCCCCTTCACCTCGGTGAGCCGCCCGTCGCGCGTGCCCGGCGTGATGATGCCATATTTGTCGGTCTGGTCGTGCGCCACTTCCTGCGCGCAGATCATGTTGCCGCCGACCTTCTCATAGGCCTCGACCATCTGCTTGAGGCAGCCCGGCTTGCCGACCATGAAATCGTCGGCGAGCAGCACTGCGAACGGTTCGTCGCCGACGATATCGCGCGCGCACCATACCGCGTGGCCGAGGCCCATCGGCTCCTGCTGGCGGCAATAGGCGATGTTGCCCGGGGTGAGCCGGGTGCCCTGAAGGATGGTGAGCGACTTGCCCCGGCTCGACATGGTCGCCTCGAGTTCATAGGCGATGTCGAAATGATCCTCGATCGCGTGCTTGCCCCGGCCGGTGACGAAGATCATCTGGTCGATGCCGGCCTCGAGCGCCTCTTCCACCGCATATTGGATCAGCGGCTTGTCGACGACCGGCAGCATTTCCTTGGGCATTGCCTTGGTCGCAGGCAGAAAACGGGTGCCGAGGCCTCCCACTGGGAACACGGCCTTGCGCAGCTTGCGTACCATCAATCCTCCGTTGGTTCGTTGAGAGCCCACGCGGGAACGCTGTCAGCGGCGATTAGCGCCTCGATATCCTGTCTTTTTCGCACCACCGCCCAGCGTTCGCCCGACACCAGAACTTCGGGCGTAAGGGCGCGACTGTTATAGGTGCTCGCCATCGTCGCGGCATAGGCTCCGGCCGTCATGAAGGCGACACGATCGCCTTCATCCACCCGATCCATGCCACGCTGCATCGCGAAGGTGTCTCCGGTCTCGCACACCGGGCCGGCGACGTTGGCGATGAATCGTTCGCCGGAAGGGCGGACGGCACGGATATCGTGCCAGGCGTCGTAGAGCGCGGGACGCATCAGGTCGTTCATCGCCGCATCGACGATCACGAACGGCGCTTGGCTACCCGGCTTCACCCGGATCACGCTGGTGAGCAGCACGCCGGCGTTGCCGACGATCAGCCGGCCGGGTTCGAAGATCAGCCGCACCGCCCAGCCGGCGGTCGCGCGCCGTACCATATCGCCATAGGCGGCGGGGGCCGGCGGGGCTGGCATGGTGGGGTCATAGGGCACGCCCAGTCCGCCACCGAGATCGGCGGTGGCGATAGCGTGGCCGGCCTCGCGCAGCGTCGCGATCAGCGTGCCGATGCGGGCGAAAGCTTCCTCAAGCGGCGCCAGATCGGTGAGCTGGCTGCCGATATGGACGGCCACGCCCTGGATCGAGAGGCCCGGCAGTGCTGCAGCTCGCGCGTAGGCGGCGGGGGCCAGATCATAGGCGATGCCAAACTTGTTCTCGGATCGGCCGGTCGAGATTTTCGCGTGCGTGCCGGCGTCGACGTCCGGATTGACGCGGAAGGCGACGCGCGCGGTGAGGCCGAGCTTGGTCGCGACGGCAGAGAGGGTGCGGGCTTCTTCCTCGGACTCGAGGTTGAACTGGCCGATGCCTTCCCGGAGCGCCAGCGCCATCTCGTCGGCGGTCTTGCCGACGCCCGAGAAGACGATGCGCTCGGCGGGGATGCCGGCGGCGCGCGCGCGGCGAAGCTCGCCGCCCGAGACGACGTCCGCGCCGCAGCCGAGCCCGGCCAGCACCGACAGCACCGCCGCATTGGGATTGGCCTTGACCGCGAAGGCGACGAGCGGCGCCTGATGGTCATGCTCCAGCCCCGCCAGCGCCTCGCGGAACACGCGGACATGGCGGCGGATCGTCGCCGACGAATAGACGTAGACGGGCGTGCCGACCGCATCGGCGATGGCGTCGAGGGGCACCTGCTCGGCATACATGGCGCCGTCG
>DATGEV010000007.1:0-8631 GCA_035309885.1 Sphingomonas sp. | reverse complement strand
CGCGCTGGGTGGTGGAGATGTTCACCACCGCCGGCTGGAGCCGCGCGGCGAGATCCGCGAAGCTCGACGGCCCCGCCATCGGCCCGTGCGATGCGGACCCGGCATTCTGCGCGACCTGGGCGCCGACCGGCTGCTGCATCGTCAGCGTGGCGGCGGCTCCGCCCGCGAGCAGCGCGGCTGTAATGGCATAGGCATAACGCACGATGAACGGCCTCCCCAGGGATGATCAATCAGACAAAAGATGTGCCCACGACGGGCGCGGCGAGGCTGCTGCTCCCTGTCTGAACATGATTTGAACAATCAGCGGCCGTGTCATTTCGCCTTGCCGCTGAACTGCCGGAAATATTCGCTGTTGGGCGACAGCACCATCGTCGTCGTCCCCTCGGCCGGATTGTCCGTGCCGAAGCTCTGCCGATAGGACTGCATCGCCCGGTAGAAATCGTAGAAGGACGGATCCTTGTTGAAGGCGTCCGCATAGATGCGCGAGGCATCGGCATCGGCCTGCGCGCGGATGATCGTCGCCTGCTTCAGCCCCTCGGCGCGGATCGTCATCGCCTGCTGCTGGCGCGCGCTCTTCATGCGCTCATAGGCGCTTTCGAGCGGGGTGCCGTCGGGCAGCTCGGCGCGCTTGATCCGGACATCGACGATCTCGGCGCCATATTGGGCGGCGACGCGGTTGAGCGCGGTCTTGATGTTGTTCATCACCACATCGCGCTCGGGCGTCAGCAGCGCGGCGAAGGGCCGGCGGCCGAGCTCGTTGCGCAGCGCCGAGCCGAGGATCGGCTTCAGCGCCTCGGTGACGCGCCGCTCGTCGCCGCGCGCGGTCAGGTACATCTGGAGCGGGTTGGAGATGCGGTAGCGCGCGAAGGCGTCGACCTGCAGGCGCAGCTGATCGGTGGAGAGCACCGGCTGGCTCGCCATGTCGAGATTCTGCACGCGCTTGTCGATGAAGAACACGTCTTCGAGCAGCGGAATGCGCCAGACGAGGCCGGCGCCGGTGTTGCCGAAGCGCTCGCCGGCATTGTAGCCGTTCACCACCCGGTTGGGCACGCCCATGCGGACGACGAGCGCCTGCTCGGTCTCGGGCACGATCGCGAAGACGGTGGCCGACAACAGCACCGCGACGATCAGCAGCATCGCCCAGCCGATCGGGCTCTTGAGGAGTCGCATCGCCATCATCACTGCCCCGTTCCGGCCGGCTGCGGCGCCGGCCCGGCCTGCGCCGGCTGCTTGTGCGGCGCGAGGCCCGGCAGCGGCAAATAGGTGTTGGCGCCCGGCGTATCGACGATCACCTTGTCGGTCTTGCCCAGCACAGCCTCCATCGTCTCGTAATACATGCGCTTCTTGGTCACTTCGGGCGCCATCTTGTAGGCGTCATAGACCTTGTCGAAAGCCTGCGCCTGCGCCTGTGCGTTCGCCGTCACCTGCTGGGCATAGGCGTGCGCGTTGTTGAGATAGGCCTGCGCCTGCTGCTGGGCAGCCGACACATCCTTGAACGCATCGGTGACCGCGGGGGGCGGATCGGCCTGGCGGATCGCCACGCCCTGCACCACCACGCCGGCATGGTAACGGTCGAGCAGCGCCTGCATGCGGGCCGCGACCCGCGCCTCGATCTCGCCGCGCATCGGGCCGATCGCCTGATCGAGCGTCACGCGCGACAACTCCTCGCGCATCGCGCTTTCGGCGACTTCGCGGATCGTGTCCTCGGGCTCGGCGAGTTCGAACAGGTAGAGCTCGGGATCGCGGATCGACCAGCGCACCGAATAGGCGAGGTCGACGATGTTCTGGTCGCCGGTCAGCACCAGATTCTGGCCGCCCGAGGCGGGCACGTCGAAGCTCTGGATCTGGTCGACATTGACGCGCGTGACCGTCTCGAGCGGCGCGGGCAGCGTCATGCCGATGCCCGGCTTCAGTGTCGCGACATAGCGGCCGAGCCGCGTCACCACGCCGCGCTCCTGCGGTTCGATGCGGTGGACGCTGGTGGTCGCCAGCCACAGCAGCACGAACGCCGCCAGCGCATAGCTCCAGATCGGGCGCCCGCCCGACGGCAGTCCACCGGAAAAACGCTCGCGCCCGCGGCGGATGAGTTCCTCGATCGACGGCTGGCTGGGCCCGCGCGGCGCCCCGCGCTTGCGGCGTGGCGGCTGGATCCAGGGATTGCGCGGCTCCTTGCCGCCGTCACCGCCGCCCGGCGCGCCGCCGCCCGGGCCTTCGCCCTCGCCCGGGCCGCCCCATGGCCCATTTTCGCTCAATACCGTCTGGGGGACATCGCGGTCGGCCCGCGCATTTCTGTCGATCATGCTGCCATTATAGGGGGGCGTTCGCGGAAAAACAGTGTCATCCGCGGGGGCGTCGGCCTATGCGCTCGGCCATCATGACCGACACCGCCTCGCTTGCCGCCGCTCTCGCCGCCGCCCTGCCCCACGCCGCCGGACGTGTCGCCCCGCCGCGCCTCTCGCCCGACGGGGTTGCGAGCGTCATCCTCGACGTCACCGGGCTCGACGAGATGGCGCGCGACACCCTCGAAAACGATGTGCGGCGCGTGCTGCTCGGCATCGAGGGCGTGCGCGAGGTGCGCGCGGTGCAGACCGCCGAGAAGTACGAACGCCGCCTGATCGCGGTGGGCAGTGGCAAGGGCGGGGTCGGCAAGTCGACGCTGTCGGCCAACCTCGCGATCGCGCTCAAGAAGCTCGGCTACCGCACCGGTCTGGTCGATGCCGATATCTATGGCCCGTCGCAGCCGCGGCTGATGGCGGCCGAGGGCGAACGCCCCACCGCCGAATCGAAGATGCTCAATCCGATCGCGACCAAGTGGGGCGTGCCGATGCTGTCGATGGGCCAGCTCGTTGCCCCCGACAAGGCGCTGGCGTGGCGCGGGCCGATGGCGTCGGGCGCGCTCGGCCAGCTGATCGACGCGCGCTGGGGCGAGACCGATACGCTGGTGGTCGATCTGCCGCCCGGCACCGGCGACGTGCAGCTCTCGATGATCCAGAAGCACCGCCCAGCCGGCGCGGTGATCGTTTCCACTCCGCAGGATCTGGCGCTGATCGACGCGGCGCGCGCGATCGACCTGTTCAATACCGCCGGCATCCCCGTGATCGGCATCGTCGAGAATATGGCCGGCTATGTCTGCCCGCATTGCGGCGAGGTCTCCGATCCGTTCGGCAATGGCGGCGCCGAGGCGGAGGCCACACGGCTCGGCATCCCCTTCCTCGGCCGCGTGCCGCTCGACATCGCGATCCGCCGCGCGTCGGACGCGGGCGAGCCGCCGGCCGCGCGCGACGATGCAGCCGCCGAACCCTTCCTGCGGATTGCCGAAGCCGTGGCGCGGGGATTGAACCTGACGCGAGGCTGATTAGTTCGGTGGTGTGATGGAAAGCTTGCCGCGATTTCCGAGCCAGCGGATGATTCCATCCGCTTCGAAATCGCTCCAGCGCCAGGAGGCCCCATGCCGCTCACCGCCGACGACGACATCGCCAAGCTTCTGGCCACCACCCGCACCATCGCGATGGTCGGCCTGTCGGATCGGCCGAGCCGGCCGAGCAATGGCGTGATGCGGACGCTGCAGATGCACGGCTACCGCGTGTTCCCGGTCAACCCGCAGATCACCGGCGAGCATGTCCATGGCGAGTTCGTCTGGCGCGAGCTGTCGCAGATCGGCGAGCCGATCGATCTGGTCGACATCTTCCGCCGCTCCGAGCTGGTCGACGAGGCGGTCGATCAGGCGATCGCGGTCGGCGCCAAGGCGGTGTGGATGCAGCTTGGCGTGATCAACGAGGCTGCCGCCGCGCGCGCCGAGGCGGCGGGGCTCCAGGTGGTGATGGATCGCTGCCCGGCGATCGAGATCCCCCGTCTGGGGGTCGATCGGATCACTCCGCCGGCGATCTGATCCCCCGCCCGCGCGGGCGGCAATGCTATCTCCTGCGCATCGAAGCAGAACTGCGCTTGGTAACGGCACCGTCGATCTGTTAGCCGTAACGTCATGCCTGTTGCGCCACCCACCCCCGCCGCCACCGCCGCCCGCGAGATCCTGACCCGGCTGCACGATCTGATGGCGGGGCGCACCCACGCGCAGGCCAAGCTCAACAATGTCGTCCAGATCATCGGCGAGGCGCTGACCAGCGAGGTCTGCTCGATCTACCTGCTGCGCGACGGCGTGCTGGAACTCTATGCGACGCGCGGCTTGAGTCAGGCGGCGGTGCACGTCACCAAGATGGCGCTGGGCGAAGGCCTGGTCGGCACCATCGCCAAGCATGTCGAGACGCTCAATCTCGACGAGGCCGCCTCGCACCCCGAATTCGCCTACAAGCCCGAGACGGGCGAGGACATGTATCACAGCTTCGCGGGCGTCCCGATCGTGCGGCGCGAGCGTGCGGTCGGCGTGCTGTGCGTCCAGCACGAGGCGCCGCGCCGCTACGACGAAGTGGAGATCGAGGCGCTGCAGACGGTCGCCATGGTGCTGGCCGAGCTGATCGCGGCGGCCGGCCTGATCGACGAGGGCCAGGGCGTGGGCGACGGCGCGCGCGACACCGGCCCCGCTCAGCTTTCCGGTCTCAAGCTGGTCGACGGCATGGCGCGCGGCCACGCCGTGTTCCACCAGCCGCGCGTGGTGATCGAGCACACCGTCGCGGAGGATACCGAGGCCGAGCGCCAGCGCGTCTATTCGGCCTTCCGCCAGATGCGCGAGCAGATCGACCGGATGACCAGCCAGGCCGAATTCGGCGGCGCCGGCGAGCATCAGGACGTGCTCGAGACCTACAAGATGTTCGCCTACGACGAAGGCTGGAGCCGCCGCATCAACGAGGCGATCGATTCCGGCCTGACCGCCGAGGCCGCGATCGAGCGTGTCCAGCAGCGCACCCGGATGCGGATGCGCGAGATCGACGACCCGCTGCTGCGCGACCGCATGCACGATCTCGAAGATCTCTCCAACCGGCTGCTGCGGATCGTCGCGGGGCAGCTCGGCACCGCAGCCCAGCTCGGCCTGCGGCAGGATTCGATCCTGATCGCGCGCAACCTCGGCCCCGCCGAACTGCTCGAATATGATCGCCGCCGGCTGAAGGGCGTGGTGCTCGAGGAAGGCTCCTTGACCGCGCACGTCACCATCGTCGCCCGCGCGATGGGCGTGCCCGTGCTCGGCCGCGCCCGCGACGTGCGGCATCTGGTGGCCGAGGGCGACCTGCTGCTGCTCGACGCGACCCAGCAGCACCTGATCGTGCGCCCCTCGCTGCCGATGGAAGAGGCGTTCGAGGCCAAGCTGTCGGTGACGCAGAAGCGCCGCGCCGAATTCGCCGCCTCGCGCGATCTGCCGGCGATGACGCGCGACGGCGTGCGCATCCAGCTGATGGTCAATGCCGGCCTGCGCGACGACGCCGCCGCACTCGACGCCACCGGCGCGGACGGGATCGGCCTGTTCCGCACCGAATTCCAGTTCCTCGTCTCCGCCACCCTGCCCCAACGCGAACGCCAGCAGCGCCTCTACAAGGAGGTGATGGACGCCGCCGGCGATCGGCCGGTGGTCTTCCGCACGGTCGACATCGGCGGCGACAAGGCGCTGCCCTACATGAAGGTCGACGATCAGGGCGGCGAGGAGAATCCGGCGATGGGCTGGCGCGCGCTGCGCCTCGCGCTCGACCGCGACGCGCTGATGAAGGCGCAGGCGCGCGCGCTGCTCGAGGCGGCGGCGGGCCGCACGCTGCAGGTGATGTTCCCGATGGTGTCCGAACCATGGGAATATGACGAGGCCCACGCCTTGTTCGAACAGCAGCGCCAGTGGCTTGCCCATCGCGGGCGGATGGGACCCTCGGCGGTGCGCTATGGCGCGATGCTGGAGGTGCCGGCGCTGGCCGAGATGCTCGACCAGATCCTGCCCCGACTCCACTTCCTGTCGATCGGCACCAACGACCTCACTCAGTTCCTGTTCGCGGCCGATCGCGGCAACCCGCGGCTGGCCGAGCGCTATGACTGGCTGTCGCCCGCGATCCTGCGCTTCCTTTCGCGCGTCGCGGTCGCCTGCCGCGAGGCCGGCGTGCCGGTCGGCGTGTGTGGCGAGATGGGCGGCAGGCCGCTGGAGGCGATGGCGATCCTCGGCCTCGGCATTGACCGGCTGTCGATCACCCCGGCGGCGGTGGGGCCGGTCAAGGCGATGATCCGCACGCTCGATCTCGGCGAGTTGCGCGCCCAGATGCCCGCCTGGCTGGCCGAGGCGCCGCGCGATCTCAGGGGACGGATGGAAGAATGGGCGCGCCAGCAGGACGTCGCCATCCTCTGACCTTTGTGGGCATCGGCGGGTGCGGACATGGGTGCCGTTCACTCGCCCGGCCGCACGATCGAAAAACAGCTCAAGCGGGCATTTGACTTTGTCGCGAAGCTGTTGCGAAAAAGCGGCAGTGACGCGGCGTGGCGTAGGGGCCGGGCCCCGGCGGGGAGATGGAATGGAAGAGACGAGCGAACGGGCGGCTGGTGGCCCGGCGACGGTGGGCGCGCGGCTGCGGGCAGCACGCGAGGCGCGAGGTCAGTCGCTCGACGAGATCGGCCGGCAGACCCGCGTGCCGGTGCGCCATCTGGTGCAGATCGAGGACGGCCGGCTGGAGGGATTGCCGGCCGCCCCCTACAGCGCGGGCTTCGTGAAAGCCTATGCGCGCGCGGTCGATCTCGATCCGGTGGCGCTGAGCCAGGAATTCCGCGTCGAGCTGGCCGAGGCGACGACGATCTCGCCGCGCATCGTCTACGAACCCTATGAGCCCGCCGACCCGGTGCGCCTGCCGCCGCGGCTGCTCGCCATCGTCGCCGCGGCGATCGCGATCCTGCTGGTGCTGGGCTATGGCATCATGCGCAGCGGCATGCTGACCGGCGAGGGCCCGGACGCGCGCGCCAAGCTCGCCGCCAGCGGCGAGCCCACGGCCGCCGCGCCGGTCGCCACCGCCACGCCATCGGTGCCCGTCGCGATGCCGCCGAAGACGGAAGCGCCGGCCCCTGCGCCGGCCCCCGCGGGTGGCCCGGTGCGACTCACCGCCGTCCAGCCGACCTGGGTCAAGATTTCCGAGCGCAATGGCCCGACGCTGTTCATGGGCGTGCTCGATCAAGGCAAGACCTACGACGTGCCTGCCACCGCGACCGACCCGGTGATCCGCACCGGCAAGCCCGAAGGGCTTCAGGTCACTGTCGGCGGACAGGCGGTCGCGCCGCTCGGGGCCCCGGCGCACGTCATCTCCAACGTCAGCCTCAAGGCCGCCGCGCTGACCCAGGGCGGTGCGATGGCCACCACCCCGGCAGGGGCCGGCAACAGCGCCGCCGTGCCCCCTGCCTTTCGCCCCGACACCCCGTCGACGAATCCCTGATGCTTCATCGTGGCGACAGCCGCGTTTGACGATAGAAGGGCCCGGACACTGAACGGAATCATGCCCATGCGCCTGGCGATCATCGCCCTTCTTCTGGCCGGCACTGCCGCGCCTGCCCTCGCCCAAGCCTCCGACAATTCGATGCCCGGTCGCGTCGACCGGCTCGAAAAGGAGATGCACGCTGTCCAGCGGAAGGTCTTCCCCGGCGGCAATCCCCAATATTTCGAGCCGCAGATCGCGCCTCCGGCCGCCGCCCCCGCAGAGGCGGGTTCTCCCTCGGGCTCTGTTGTGACCGATCTCAGCCAGCGCGTCTCGGCGCTCGAGCAGCAGGTCCAGCAGCTCACCAACCAGGCCGAAGAAAATGGCCACCGGCTGAGCCAGCTCGAGCAGCAATATACCAAGCTCCAGGGCGACACCGAATTCCGGTTGAACGCGCTCGAGGGCCATGGCGCGGCGCCCGCCCCGCAGGGTGCGCCGGCCGCCGGCGCCACAGCCGCCACCCCGCCCTTTGGCCCCGGCGGTCGCAACCCGATCGCCGGCAAGCCGGCGCCCACAACGGCGCCCACCCGCCCGCCGGCCGACAGCAGCGCCAGCCGCCCGGCCCCGGCCGAGGAGGCGCCCAGCATCGCCAAGACCGGCGATCCCGCCGAGGACGGCTATATGTTGGGCTACATGCTGTGGACGCAGAAGCGCTATGGCGATGCCGAGGCCGAGCTCCAGAAGGTCGTCAGCAAGTATCCCAAGCACAAGCGCGCGAGCTATGCGCAGAACCTGATCGGCCGCGCCTATCTCGACGACGGCCAGCTGAGCGAGGCGGCAAAGGCCTTCTACGCCAGCTACAAGCAGTTCCCGCGCGGCGAACGCGCGCCCGACAGCCTCTATTATCTGGGCGTGACGCTGACCAAGCTGAAGAAGAACAGCGACGCCTGCCAGGCCTATGCCGAGTTCCAGGACGTCTATGGCGCGACCGCCAACGCGACGCTGAAGGCCAAGGTCGCGCAGGGCCGCGCCGATGCCAAGTGCGGAGCCTGACGCCGCCCTTGTCGCGCGCTTCATCGCGGACCGCGACGCGCTGACCGCCGCCGCCGGGCTGGAGCCCGGCGCGCGGCTCGGCGTCGCCTTGTCGGGCGGACCCGACAGCCTCGCGCTGCTGCTGCTCGCCGCCGCCCCCGGGCCGGTCACGGCCCCGATTCTAGCGATGACCGTCGATCATCGCCTGCGCGCCGAAGCCGCCGCCGAGGCTGAGGCCGCGGGCGAAATCGCCGCCGCGCTCGGCGTCCCCCACCGCGTC
>DATGEV010000006.1:0-15016 GCA_035309885.1 Sphingomonas sp. | reverse complement strand
AACCCGACGCCGGCGGACTATACTTACACGCTCGCCGACATGAGCGAGAAGACGCTGAAGGTGCTCGCGACGCGCAAGAACATCGCCTGCGTGCTGGTGAACCCGCTGCAGGCGCTGCACCCCAACAGCGGCGCGCCGTCGGACTCGTCGCTGGTCGACAGCAGTCGCAAGGCGGGCTTCGACAAGGCGGCTTACGCGGCATGGCTGGAGAAGCTCGCCGAGACCTGCCGCAAGGCTGGCATCGTGCTGATCTTCGACGATGTGTTCGTGGGCTTCCGCCTCGCACGCGGCGGCTCGGCCGAATATTTCGGCGTGCAGCCCGACATGGTGACCTACGGCAAGACGCTGGGCGGTGGCCTTCCGGTGGGCGTGCTGTGCGGGCGTGCCGAGCTGATGAAGCGCTACCGCGAGGATCGTCCCGTCGATATCTGCTTCGCGCGCGGCACTTTCAACTCGCATCCCTATGTGATGGGCGCGATGAACGCCTTCCTGCGCGCGCTCGACACCGACGAGGGCCGGGCGCTCTACGAGGGCGCGGACGAGCGCTGGAACGGCCGTGCGGCGCTGCTCAACGCCAAGCTCGCCGAGGCCGGCCTGCCGGTGCAGGTGTCCAACCTCTCGTCGATCTGGACGGTCCGCTACACGCAGCCGTCGCGCTACAACTGGATGCTGCAATATTATCTCCGGGCCGAGGGGCTGGCGCTGAGCTGGGTGGGCACGGGGCGCCTGATCTTCAGCCTGAACTATTCGGAAGTGGACTTCGCCGAGGTGGTCGAGCGCTTCGTGCTTGCCGCCAAGGCGATGCAGAGCGATGGCTGGTGGTGGAACGACCCGGCCGTCACCGACAAGATGATCCGCCGCTCGATCCTCAAGGAAATGTGGGCGGCCCGGCGAGCCAGGTAAAAGAAAGGGGCGCTCCGGCACGAACCGGAGCGCCCCAAAACTCAACCCGAAGCTCAGTTGGCCTCGGCGTGCGCCCAATTGTCCAGGCGCTCGCCGCGCATCAGGCGGGCCGGCGCCTTGCGATAGAGCCTGAAGTCGTTGAACGGATCGGTGAGGATCTTGGCGCCCCACACCAGCCCGGTCTGCACGTCGCGCACGAAGAACAGCTGCACGACGCGGAAGACGAGGCCGCCGCCGCCGAGCACCAGCCACACGAGGCCGAGGTGGCGCAGCCACTCCATCGCACCATGCGGGGCTTCGAACAGGCCGAACAGCGTGGGGTTGGCCCACAGCGCGACCGGCGTCATCGCCCAGATCGTCATGAACACCCACTTGCGAGCGAGGTTGTAGCCGACCTTCACGTCTTCCTTATACTCGTGGCTGGCGTCGTTGGCGACGTCATAGCCCTTGGGCTCGAAGAAGAAGTGGCCGATCTGGCGGCTGGTCATCGCCACCGTCCAGGCGAGCAGGCTCGCCAGCGCCGGATCCTTGAACATCAGCACATAGGCCGTGAGGAAGGTGCAGGCGCTCAGGAAGTGCAGGCTCTGGTTGACCAGGCTGTGGTGATAGAAGCGATGGTCATCCCAGCGTTGCTCGTGGAGATGTTCGCGGAAGCTCTTCATTGAACCACCTCGTTGGCGGGCGCCCGGACGGCCCCGTTCATGGAGTCATTAGCGGGCATCGCCATCTTGCGGAAACGGACCAGCGAGAAATGGCCGAGCGGCGGCAGTTCGCGGCGCTCGACCAGCTCGATGTCCGGCATCGTGTCGGCCCAGTCGGAATAGCGGGAGAAAGCGAATTCGGTGCGGAAGCCGAGGCGGCTCGTCACCGGCATCAGCGCCCGCTCGATCTTGCCGCGCAGCCCCTGCTCGGCGCCGACGCGGGTGGTGATGACGATCTCGCCACCCGGCCGCACGACGCGCGCGAACTCGTCGAGCGCCTTTTCGGGGTTGGGCACCGAGGTGATCACATATTGCGCGACGACGACGTCGAAGGCGTTGTCGGGGAAGTCGAGCTTCTCCGCGTCCATCACCTCGATCGCCTCGACATGGTTGAGGTTGAGCGCGTTCACGCGGCGGCGCGCCTTCTCGAGCATCGGCTCGGAGATGTCGACGCCATAGACGCGGTTGGCCGGCGCATAGCCCGGCAGCGAGATGCCGGTGCCGACGCCCACTTCGAGAATGCGGCCGCCAATCCGCTCGGCGACGTCGATCGCGGCGCGGCGCCCCTGCCGGAATACCGGCCCGAACACCAGATCATAGACAGGTGCCCAGCGCCCATAAGCGCTCGCGACCTGATCGGTTTCCATCTGCGGCACCATGCGGCCAACCTCCTGAATCGTGACCTTCGCCTATGGGCGCGATCTGCGACAAACGAGTGTCTGATCGTGGTACTTTTTGCGGAGCAATGGTTTCAATTCAAAGACAGTTAGGACTGCGTTCAGTTTCGATAACGGGCAGTCAAGAATCCGTAAAGAAGTGGCAATGATCCCGTCTTCATTTGGTGTCATGGTTGTCCATGACGGCGGATGCCGCCGCCGGTCGTCATTTTATCCGGAGGCCACCGCATGGCGACCCTTCCCGACCTGCCCGCGCCCGTTGAGGCTCGTCGCTCCCCCTCCGCCCCGCGTCACGACCGGGTTCCGCCCCGCGCCAAAGGAGAGCGCAAGCTGCCCGACTGGATCGACGAAAACGACAAGCGCGACCTGCATCCGCACAAGCAGCGCATGCCGTTCCGCACCATCTGGATCTCGGACACGCATCTCGGCACCGCCGGCTGCAATGCCGATCTGCTGCTCGATTTCCTGAAGTCGACCGAGTGCGAGACGCTCTATCTGGTCGGCGACATCGTCGACGGCTGGCAGCTCCGCAAGGGCTGGTACTGGCCGTCGCGCCACAACGACGTGGTGCGTACCATCCTCAAGCGCGCCAAGCGCGGCACGCGCGTGATCTACGTGCCGGGCAACCATGACGAGGCGTTTCGCGACTATACCGGGCTCGATTTCGGCGGCATCGAGCTTGTCGGCGAGGATATCCACACCACTGCGGACGGCCGCCGCCTGCTGGTGCTGCACGGCGATCAGTTCGACAGCATCGTGCTCTATGCCCGCTGGCTCGCCTTCTTGGGCGACAGCGTTTATGTGCTGCTGCTCAAGTCGAACCGGATGGTGAACGCAGTTCGCCGCATGTTCGGCCTGCCTTACTGGTCACTCGCCGCGCACCTCAAGAAGCGCGTGAAGAACGCCGTCCAGTTCATCTCCAAATATGAGGAAGTGGTCGCCCACGCCGCTGTCGAGCGGGGCGTGGATGGAGTGGTATGCGGCCATATTCACTCCGCCGAGATCCGCCAGTTCGGACCGGTCACCTATTACAACGACGGCGATTGGGTGGAGAGCTGCACCGCGCTGGTCGAGCATTTTGACGGCCGCATGGAGATCATCGACTGGGCCGAGAAGGTGCGGCTCGAGGCGATGGAGGCCGCGGCGGCCGGGGTGACCAGCGGTCGCAAGGGCGCTGCGGCCCCGGTTCCGGCCTGAGGATCGACGGATGAAGATCGCGCTCGTCAGCGACGCCTGGGCGCCGCAGGTCAACGGCGTCGTCCGCACGCTGACGACCACCGTGGCGCTGCTGCGCGCGCGCGGGCACAAGGTCGAGACGATCACGCCCGACCAGTTCTCGACCATTCCCTGCCCAAGCTATCCCGAAATCCGCATCGCGCTCGGTTGCGGGTGGGCGGTGGCGGCGCGGCTCAAGGCGTTCGATGCCGATGCGATCCACATCGCCACCGAAGGTCCGCTCGGCTGGGCGGCGCGGCGCTGGTGCCGCAATCGGGGGATCGCCTTCACCACCTCCTTCCACACGCGCTTCCCCGATTATGTCGCGATGCGGAGCAAACTGCCGGCGGATTGGTTCTGGCCGATCGTGCGGCGCTTCCACGGGCCCGCCACGCGCGTCTTCGCCGCGACCGAGACATTGTCCGAGGAGCTGGCCGGGCGCGGTCTGCCGCACACCCATCGCTGGTCGCGCGGTGTCGACCTCGATCTGTTCGCGCCCGGCGTCGCGCCGCTGGCCGAGATCGCCGATCTGGCGCGGCCGATCCAGCTCTCGGTTGGCCGCGTGGCGATCGAGAAGAATATCGAGGCCTTCCTCCAGTCCCGCGTGCCGGGCACCAAGGTCGTGGTGGGCGACGGCCCGGCGCGCGCGCAGCTGGAGCGCCGCTATCCCGACGTCGTCTTCCTCGGCGCGCTGCATGGCGAGCGGCTGGCGGCGGCCTATGCGGCGGCCGATGTGTTCGTCTTCCCCAGCCTGACCGACACGTTCGGGCTGGTGATGATCGAGGCGCTGGCGAGCGGCGTGCCGGTGGCTGGCTTCCCGGTGCAAGGGCCGATCGACATCATCGGGCCCGAAGGCATGGGGGCTGCCGGCGAGCATGACCATCCGGTCGGCGTCCTCGACGATGACCTGGAGACGGCGATCGGGCGGGCGCTGCTGCTCGATCGGGACGCCTGCGCCGCGGCGGGGCGGGGCTATGGCTGGGATCGCTGCACGGATCAGTTCGTGGCCGGCCTCAGCCTGCGCGAAAAGGTCGCCGTCTGATCGCATTGTTCGAATTTCTGGAACGCTCTCGTCGATACTATAGGGCTAATCCGGCAAGCGCTCCCGCATTATGAACAGATTGTCAGTCGCGCAGGTGCCCGATGGCCGCGCGAAACAGGAGCCCCTGCGATGGTCTCGTTCGCCTACGCCGCTACCCGGTCCTCGTTCGTCGAGCCGGAATCCGCTCTGGCCAGGATGGCGCAGGGTGCGACGCTGCGCCCGGTCAAGCCGGTCTCGACGGGTGGTTTCGATCTCGCGCGGCGGCTGATGCTGGCGATGATCACGCTCACCGCGCTCGGATTGATCGGCTGGGTTGCCGCCGAATTGATGGACTCGCTGCTTCTGGGCTTCGTCTTCGCGGATCTCGTTTTCCTCGTGGGCATCGCGCTGCGTGGCGCGATCATCCCGCAGCGCCGTTCGCGCGCCCGCTGACATCCTGTAGGCGCGCCGGCCGGCGCGCCTCCGCATTCCTTCCTTGGCAGTACGTATCGGCGTTGACGCGCAATGATACGAGTGGTCAACATCGTCGTCGAGACGAGGGACCACATGATGGTGGAGCGACGGGACGAGGGTGTTGGGGTTCCGCCGGGCGGGCGAGGGCTCGGTTTCTGGATGTGCACGGCGCTTGTCGTCGGCAATATGATCGGATCGGGCGTGTTCCTGCTCCCGGCATCGCTCGCTCCGTTCGGGTGGAACGCCCTGCTGGGCTGGCTGGTGACGATCGCGGGCGCGCTGGCGCTGGCCTTCGTCTTCGCGCGGCTCGCGCAGGCGCTTCCGCAGGCGGGCGGCCCTTATGCCTATACCGAGGCGGCGTTCGGCCCCGGGCCGGGTTTCGTGGTGGCCTGGACCTACTGGCTGTCGATCGTGATCGGCAACGCGGCCATCGCGATCGGTAGCGTGAGCTATATGAGCGTGCTGATCCCGGTGATCGGCCGCGTCCACGCTCTGCCTCCGTTGCTGACCGTGGGGATCATCTGGGCGCTGACGCTGCTCAACTGTCTCGGCGCGCGGTCGGTGGGGGGCGTGCAGCTGGTCGTCACGCTGCTCAAGCTACTGCCGCTGGCGGCGGTGATGATCGTGGCGGTGGTGGTGCTTGCATCGGGCAGCGCGTCCCCGCTCGTCCTGCCGCCCGTCGCGGATATCCATCCGGCAGCGATCACCGGTGCCGCGGCGCTGGCGCTGTGGGCGCTGCTCGGCCTCGAATCCGCGACGGTGCCGGCCGACAAGGTGATCGACGCCCCGCGCACCATCCCGCGCGCGACGCTGTTCGGAACCGCGTCGGCTGGGCTGATCTACCTCTGTGTCTGCGCGGCGATGCTGCTGCTGATGCCGGCGGAGCAGCTCGCCCGCTCGCCCGCGCCCTTTGCGGATTTCCTCGAACGCTATGTCGGTGGCCATGCCGGGCCGATCGTCGCCGCCTTCGCCGCGCTGAGCGCATTGGGCGCGCTCAATGGCTGGGTGCTGCTGCAGGGTGAGCTGCCGAGTGTGATGGCGCAGCGCGGCCTCTTCCCGCGCTGGCTGGCGCGCACTACCGCCAACGGTACACCGGTCCGCGCCCATTGCGTCTCGGGCGTGGTGCTGACGGCGACGGTGATGATGAATTTCCAGCGGACGATGGTCGACCTGTTCACCTTCATCGCGTTGCTGTCGACGACCGTTTCGCTGTTCGCCTACCTGTTCAGCATGCTCGCCGCCTTGAATCTGCAGGCGCGGGGGCGAATGCCGGCATCGGTGCCGACGCGGGTGCTGGCCATCGTCGGCGCGGTGTACTCGCTGTGGGCGATCTGGGGCGCGGGCGCGCGCCCGGCCTTGTGGGGGCTGGCGTTCCTGATGTCGGCACTGCCGATCTATCTCCTGATGCGGAGAAGCGGGCGGGGGGCCAGCGGATGGGCTTTCCGGCGTGAGGGGTGCGCGCCGGCGCCTCGCGCCTGACGGGCGGTAGCGCGCGCAATCGGCACGCGTTTGAAGCAAAATGTGCGGAAAGCTTCAAGACAACGCATAGAAGACGGGTGTATGGTCGCTCGATACCGACATCGGTCGTGCGTTGGAGGACTTCACCCATGAAGATCGTGCCCGACTTCGAAATCGATCTCCGGCAGACGTTCGAGGACGGGCGCTATGATGCGCTCGCGATCGTCAGCTTCGGCATGATCGCTTTTTCGGCCGTGGTCATCATGATGACCGTGTCAATCATGGTGAGCTAATTACGGATTATTATGATATCAATCCAATGAACATTTTGCGGTATCGACCGTTGCGGGTGATGTGGAAGCGAAACGGTGCGTGAATTGCGGGGCTGCGTACCGTTGAGTTGCGGGGCAGGGGGAGCATCACCGATGCGCGATCATCCTTCCGGGAATCTCGAATTCCTCGTTCGGCGGCGCGAACAGCTGGAAGCTGTCGGGCTCTTCGCCCTGTCGGCGGCGCTGATGTTCATCATCGTCGCGCTGGCGATGATCGCCATCTGGTCCCTGTAGCAGGCGGCGACGAACCTTAGCGGGGCGCGGCCGCGCGCTGCAGCCTGTCATTGATCGCGATGCCCAGCCCCTCGCGCGGGATAGGGGCGACCGCGACGCCCGATGCCGACACGCCTTCCGTGCGATGCAAGGCGTCGAACAGGCGCGCCGCCGCCTCGACCAGATCTCCGCCGGCGGACAGCGTGTCGTCGCCCGCGATCGCGCCGAAGCCGATCAGCCATTCGCCGTCGCGCCGCTCGACCGCTTCGAGCCGGAGCGGCTTGTCCGGGGCATAGTGGCTGGAAAGCTGGCCCGGCGCCTCGATCGAGCCGTCGTTGGCGGTGGAGACGGGAAGGCAGCTGACTTCCGCCAGCGCGCCCGCATCGATCGGCCCCGGCCGCAGCAGCCGCAGCCGGTCTTCGCCCACCGCGACGATGGTGGATTCGAGTCCAAGATGGGTCGGCCCACCGTCGAGGATCAGCGGCACGCGATCGCCGAGAGAGGCCGCGACATGCTCGGCGCGCGTCGCGCTGATCTTGCCGCTGGCATTGGCCGAGGGCGCGGCGAGCGGCCGACCGGACGCAGTGATCAGCGCGCGCATCGCGGGGTGGGCGGGCATGCGCAGCGCCAGCGTCGGCAGGCCTGCGGTGACGAGGCCCGCCACCGGCGATCCGTCGCGCAGCGGCAGCACCAGCGTCAGCGGCCCCGGCCAGAATCGCTCGGCCAGTCGGCGCGCGACGGGCGAGAATTCCGCCAGTGCTTCCGCTTCCGCGAGGCTTGCGACATGGACGATCAGCGGGTTGAACGAGGGGCGCCCCTTGGCGGCATAGATGCGCGCCACCGCCTCGCCAGACGTCGCGTCGGCGGCGAGCCCGTAGACCGTCTCGGTCGGCACCGCGACAGGCTGACCGGCGCGGATCAGCGTGGCGGCGGCTTCGATCGCGGCATCGTCGAGGGCAAGGATCTGCGGGGCGGGCGGCATCGTTGCGGGCTAGACCGCACGGCCGCAGGAGGCAACTGCATGATGAAAGCCCGGCAATGATCGCGGCCGGGCTGGCGGTCGGGCGCCCGAGCGGGGTATGAGGCGCGCGAAGGGAGCAGACATGGCGCGGAAATTTTTCGGTACGGACGGTATTCGTGGGCGGACCAATCAGGCGCCGATGACGGCGGAGCTCGCGATGCGGGTGGGGCAGGCGGCAGGCGCGCACTTCCTGCGCGGCGATTATCGCCACCGTGTCGTGATCGGCAAGGACACGCGGCTGTCGGGCTATATGATGGAATCCGCGCTGGTCGCGGGCTTCACCTCGGTGGGCATGGACGTGATCATGGTCGGGCCGATGCCGACACCGGCGGTGGCGATGCTGACCAAGGCGATGCGCGCCGATATCGGCGTGATGATCTCGGCCAGCCACAATCCCTATCAGGACAATGGCATCAAGCTGTTCGGCCCCGACGGTTTCAAGCTCTCTGACGCGGATGAGCTGGCGATCGAGGCGGCGCTCGACCAGCCGCCGCAGCTGGCCCAGGCCGAGGCGATCGGCCGGGCGCGGCGCGTCGAGGATGCGCGTGGGCGCTATATCCATGCGGTGAAGTCCACCTTCCCGGAAAATCAACGGCTCGACGGCCTGCGCATCGTGATCGATTGCGCGCACGGCGCCGCCTACAATGTCGCGCCCTCTGCGCTGTGGGAACTGGGCGCCGACGTGATCTCGATCGGCATCAATCCCGATGGCACCAACGTCAACGATCAGGTCGGCTCGACCGCGCCCGAAGCCCTGCAGCGCAAGGTGCTCGAAACGCGTGCCGACATCGGCATCGCGCTCGACGGCGACGCCGATCGGCTGATCATCGTCGATGAACGCGGCCATGTCGTCGACGGCGACCAGATCATGGCGCTGATCGCGACGAGCTGGCACCGGCGTGGCCTGCTCAAGGGCGGCGGCCTCGTCGCCACGGTGATGTCCAACCTCGGCCTCGAGCGCTATCTGGAAGGTGCCGGGCTCACCCTTCATCGCACCGCGGTCGGCGACCGCTATGTGCTGGAGGCGATGCGGCGTGATGGCTTCAATGTCGGCGGCGAGCAGTCGGGCCATATCATCCTGTCGGATTATGGCACCACGGGCGACGGCCTCGTCGCCGCGTTGCAGGTGCTGGCCGAGCTGGTCGAGACCGGGCAGCCCGCGTCCGAGCTTCTGCGCTGTTTCGCACCGTTGCCGCAGCGGCTCCAGAACGTCCGCTTCAAGAGCGGCGCACCGCTGGAGAATGACAGCGTGAAGGCCGCGATCGCCGAGGCGGAGCAGCGGCTCGCCGGGACGGGGCGGCTGCTGATCCGCAAGTCGGGCACCGAGCCGCTGATCCGCGTGATGGCCGAGGGCGAGGATTCCGCGCTGGTCGCGCAGGTGGTCGAGGCGGTGTGCGAGGCGGTGAGGCGCGTCGCCTGATGCGCCAGCCCTATCCGGCCCGGCGGCCCGCATGACCATCGCGCGCGTGCTGGTGATCGCTGGCTCGGACTCCGGTGGCGGGGCAGGGATCCAGGCGGACATCAAGACGGTGATGGCGTTCGGCGGCCACGCCATGACCGCGATCACCGCGATCACCGCGCAGAACACGCGCGGCGTCACGGAGGTCGTGACGCTCGATCCGGCGATGGTCGTGGCGCAGATCGACGCGATGCTGTCGGACATCGGCGCGGACGCGATCAAGATCGGCATGATCGGATCGCCCGCCATCGCGGAGGCGGTGGCTGACAGGCTTGCCGCGCCCGACGCGCGGGTGCCGCTGGTCTTCGATCCGGTGATGGTGGCGACCAGCGGCGCGGTGCTGGCCGACGCGCGGACCATCGCCGCGTTCGAGCGGCTGATGCGGCTCGCCACGCTGATCACGCCCAACCTGCCCGAGCTGGCAGTGCTGTCGCCCGACGGGGCCGAGGCGCTGGCGCGGCGGACGGGCGCGGCCGTACTGGCCAAGGGCGGGCATGGCGAGGGCGACCTGTTGCTCGATGCTTTGATCGGGCCCGACGGCGTGCGCGAGGAATGGACCGATCCGAGGATCGATACCCTCCATACCCATGGAACCGGCTGCACGCTGGCAAGCGCGATCGCCACGGGGCTGGCGCGGGGCGACGATCTGGCGACAGCGGTGGCGGTCGCGCGTCGCTATGTCCGCGCGGCGATCGAGGCTGCGCCGGGGCTCGGGCAGGGCAGCGGACCGCTCGGCCATGCGGCGGCGGCGGGGATCATGGGCTATCGCTGAATTGCGCGGCTCAGAGCGTCCACATCGTCCGCCCGAAGTCGCGCCCGCGGAACACGCCCTTCACATCGGCGAGCAGGCCGTCCTCCTCGATCAGGCCGGCCAGCGTTGCATCGCTCATCTGGCGGTAGAAGCGGTGCGACACCGACACGAGCACCAGATCATAGCGCCGGTCGAGCGCCTCGGGATCGAGGCGCACGCCATAGTCCTTCTCGGCCTCGGCTGCGTCGGCGAGCGGATCGTGGACCGTCACCGAATGGCCGTGGAACCAGAAGCGCTTGACGATGTCGCCGACCTTGGAGTTGCGCAGATCGGGCACGTCCTCCTTGAAGGTGACGCCCAGGATCAGGATACGCAGCGCATGGCGCGCCATCTTGAGGTGCAGCGTGTCGGCGATCCAGCGCCCCATGTCGTCGTTCACCCGGCGCGAGGCGGGGATCACCTCCGGCAGATGGCCGAGCTCGATCGCGCGGTGCGAGAGATAATAAGGATCGACGCCGATGCAGTGCCCGCCCACCAGGCCGGGGGTGAAGGGCAAGAAGTTCCACTTGGTCTTGGCGGCGTCGAGCACATCCCAGATCGACACGTCGAGGCGGGCGAAGATGCGCGTCACCTCGTTCATGAAGGCGATGTTGACGTCGCGCTGGGCGTTCTCGATCGCCTTGGCGCCCTCGGCCGCCTTGATCGAGGCGGCGCGGAAGGTGCCGCCGGTCGTCACCCGCTCGTAGATCGCGGCGACGCGGTCGGTCGTCTCGGGGCTGTCACCGGACACCACCTTCACGATGCGGTCGACGGTATGCTCGCGGTCGCCGGGATTGATCCGCTCGGGGCTGTAGCCGACGACGAAATCCTGCTTCCAGAAGAGGCCGGAGGCCCGCTCCATCGCGGGGACGCACAATTCCTCGGTGACGCCCGGATAGACCGTGCTCTCGAAGATCACGAGCGGCCGGCGGACGGGATCGATCATCCGCCCGACGGTCTCGCTGGCCGCGATCAGCGCGCGCAGATCGGGCCGATTGCGCTCGTCCACCGGCGTCGGCACGGTGACGATATAGACGTCGGCCGGCGCGCAGGTGGTGGCGTCGGTGGCATAGCCCAGTGTCGAAGCGACGAGCGTGTCAGCGTCGATCTCGCCGGTGCGGTCCTCGCCCTTGCCAAGCTCGGCAACGCGCGCGGCGTCGATGTCCAAACCGGTAGTGGGAAAGCTCCGCGCCAACGACACAGCGAGCGGCAGGCCTACATAGCCGAGCCCCACCACGACGATCGACGGGGCGGCCAGCGAGCCGGGATCGATCGCGACCTGGGCGGCGCGGAGGTGGGTTCGTGCGTCCATGGATCCCGCTTATAGTTTGGCTGGGTAAAGGTTTTCTCAAGCATGGCATGGTGCAGATGGCGTTGAAAATCGCCAACCGCTGCCCCACCATCTATTGCCAAGAATTCCTGGGAAAATCGGAGCATAACGATGCCGCAACAAATCGCGACGCTGGCCGGGGGCTGCTTCTGGTGCGTCGAGGCCGTGTTCGACGACGTGATCGGCGTCGAGGCGGTGGAGAGTGGGTATATCGGCGGCACCGTCGAAAACCCCAGCTACAAGCGGGTGTGCGAGGGCGATACCGGCCATGCCGAGGCGGTGCGGATCACCTTCGATCCGGAGGCCATCGGCTATGACGACCTGCTCGACATCTTCTTCCACATCCACGATCCGTCGCAGCTCAACCGCCAGGGCAACGACATCGGCACCCAGTATCGTTCGGCGATCTTCCCGGACGGCCCCGAGCAGGAGGCCGCGGCCCGCGCCGCGATCGAGCGCGCGCAGGCCGAGCATGACCAGCCCGTCGTGACGACGATCGAGCCGCTGACGCCCTGGTACGTCGCCGAGGATTATCATCAGGAATATTTCGAGCGTGAGGGTTCGTCGAACCCCTATTGCATGGCGGTCGTCGCGCCCAAGCTCCAGAAGTTCCGCAAGAGCTACGCCGCGCGGGTGAAGCGCCAGACGGCTTGATATTGTGCCTGGGTCGGATGGTGGCGCCGAGCGCCGCCGTCCGACCTTAGTGGCCGACAAGGGCCAGCAGGCCGAGCAAGAAACTACCGCCGATCACGAGCGTGACTTGCGTCGCCGAAATCGGTGGGCGCGGCGTCGTGGGTTTCTGAAGCATCCCCTAGGCCTCCCTGTTGTCAGGTTATGCCACGGGACACCTTAGCAGTTTGTTGCGCCGTCGACGACCCGTGCGCGTGGGGAATAAGGAGCGCGTGGCTCTATTTGGGAGGTTCCCGGACGGAGGCGATCGCCCTAGGGAAGGCGCATGCCCCCCAGTTTCCGTTTCGAGCGCGAGCATCCCGAGCCCTCCGTCGGCGTCGACGAGGCCGGACGCGGCCCGCTGGCTGGCCCGGTCGTGGCCGCCGCGGTGATCCTCGACCGCCGCCGCGTGCCCCCCGGCATCGACGATTCCAAGAAGCTGGGCGAGGAGACGCGCGAGACGCTCTACGAGCGCATCGTCCGCGCCCATGGCTGGGGCGTGGGCGTGGTGGAGGTCGAGGAAATCGACCGGATCAACATCTATCACGCCACCATGCTGGCGATGACGCGCGCGGTCGATGCCCTGGGTATCGAGCCGGGTATGGTGCTGGTGGACGGCAACGCGCTCCCCAAATGGCGCTATCCGGCGCGCGCGATCGTTTCGGGCGATGCGCTCAGCCGCTCGATCGCCGCCGCCTCGATCGTCGCCAAGGTGACGCGCGACCGGATGATGCGCGACTATGATCTCGCCTATCCCGGCTATGGCTGGCGGCAGAACAAGGGCTACGGCACCGCCGAACATCGCGCGGCGCTCGTCGAGCTGGGCCCGACCCCGCTGCACCGCCGCAGCTTCGCGCCGGTGGCGCAACTGGTGCTGGCGCTTTAATCTCATCCTCCTCGGAATGGGGAAGGGGGACCAGTCGCAGGCTGGTGGAGGGGTGATGCGCGGCGCCGGCCCCTCCACCACCGCCTGCGGCGGCGGTCCCCCTCCCCAACGAGTTGGGGAGGGTCCTTGAGAACGAACAGTGTACATTGTCCCGTCGCCGGAATTTTCCGAAAAATGATTCCATTTGGCCACACCACAACCGGTTGAGTCACGTGACTCGCGCTGACTCCATATTTGGTGGCATGGTGAATCCGCCCTTCATGAAGGGGCGCGACTCGCGGGATTCCGGGGCTTTTTATGCTTGACCCGGGAGTCTCGGGGACTCAGTTAGGGCGTCCTTTCCGGGTTCAGGTGCAGAGGTTGGCGTCCATGGAGCAGTTCGACGTAGGCGCGCGTTCGCGCGTGGCGCAGGCGCGCAAGGAGGGTGGCGCGCTGCCGCTCGACCAGATCCTGCGCGAGGATTGCGTGCGCGCCATGAAGGCGCTGCCCGACAAGTCGGTCGACCTGATTTTCGCCGATCCGCCCTACAACCTCCAGCTCGGCGGCGATCTGTTCCGCCCGGATGGTAGCCAGGTCGATGCGGTCGACGACGATTGGGACAAGTTCGACAGCTACGCGACCTATGATCGCTTCACCCGCGCCTGGCTCAAGGAAGCACGCCGCATCCTGAAGGACGACGGCACGCTGTGGGTGATCGGCAGTTACCACAACATCTTCCGCGTCGGCGCCAGCCTGCAGGACGAGGGCTACTGGATCCTCAACGACATCGTGTGGCGCAAGGCGAACCCGATGCCCAACTTCAAGGGCACGCGCTTCACCAACGCGCACGAGACGCTGATCTGGGCGGCGAAGTCGGAGACGGCGCGCTACACCTTCAACTACAAGGCGATGAAGGCGCTCAACGACGATCTCCAGATGCGTTCGGACTGGACCTTCCCGATCTGCTCGGGCGGTGAGCGCATGAAGGATGACGACGGCGGCAAGGCGCACCCGACGCAGAAGCCGGAGGCGCTGCTGTATCGCGTGCTGCTGGCGACGACGAAGCCCGGCGACGTGGTGCTCGATCCCTTCTTCGGCACCGGCACCACCGGCGCCGTCGCCAAGCGTCTCGGCCGCCGCTGGATCGGCATCGAGCGCGAGCCCAAATATGTCCGCGTGGCGCGTGAGCGCATCGCCGCCGCGCTGCCGCTCGACGAGAGCGCGATGGCGGTGATGCCGAGCCGCAAGTCCACCCCGCGCGTGCCGTTCGGCGCGCTGGTGGAGGCGGGCCTGATCGCGCCGGGGGCCATGCTGATGGATGCCAAGCGTCGCTGGACCGCCAATGTGCGTGCCGACAGTTCGCTGGCGTTCGAGGCGCGCTCGGGCTCGATCCACAAGCTCGGTGCCGAGCTGCAGGGCGCGCCGTCGTGCAACGGCTGGACCTTCTGGCATGTCGAGCGCGAAGGCCGTCTGGAGCCGATCGACGTGCTGCGCCAGGCCTTCATCGCGAGCCAGCCGGCGCCATGATCCCGGGGGAGATCGCGCGGCGCGGTCGCACCGCGCGGATCTACCTCCGGCCCACCGGCTTCATCGACGCGCCCTTCGGCTATGACGGGCAGACGTTGCGGCTGGCCGGTGGGCTGATCTGGTTCTCGATGGTCGAGGTGATCGCCGCCGATGAAGGCGGGCGCTTCTCCACCGCGCTGGTGCCCGTCGAGCGGATCGAGGATTTCGTCAACAGCCTGCCCGAGCCGCAACGGACCTATGCCAAGGGCGTGCTCGACCGGCTCACCGCGCCGCGCGCGCCGCAGACGCTGGGGGAGCGCGTGATCCGGCTCGACCAGCCGCAAATCATGGCGATCCTCAACGTCACGCCGGACAGCTTCTC
>DATGEV010000005.1:0-6602 GCA_035309885.1 Sphingomonas sp. | reverse complement strand
CCAGCGCGTGAAGGTGCCGCAGCAGCAGAACCCGTTCGCGGGCACGCCGTTCGATGATCTGTTCAAGCAGTTCCAGGGCGGCGATAGCGGCGGCAACGATGCCAACGGCAAGCCGGTGACGCGCGAGGCGATGTCGCTGGGTTCGGGCTTCATCGTCTCGGCCGACGGCTACATCGTCACCAACAACCACGTCATCACCGGCGGCGATCCCAACCAGAGCAAGGGCGCGACGCTGGAATCGATCACGGTCACGCTGCCCGATCGCACCGAATACAAGGCGCGGATCATCGGCCGCGACAGCACCGCCGATCTCGCCGTACTCAAGATCGACGCGCCCAAGCCGCTGCCCTTCGTGCAGTTCGGCGATTCGACGCGCACCCGCGTCGGCGACTGGGTGGTCGCGATCGGCAACCCGTTCGCGCTTGGCGGCACCGTGACCGCCGGCATCGTCTCGGCAATCCATCGGTCGATCGGCGGCGGCCCCTATGACCGCTACATCCAGACCGACGCGGCGATCAATTCGGGCAACTCGGGTGGCCCGATGTTCGACATGGCGGGCAATGTGGTGGGCATCAACACCGCCATCTATTCGCCATCGGGCGGCAATGTCGGCATCGGCTTCGCCATCCCCGCCGAGGAAGCAAAACCGGTCGTCGACGTGCTGATGAAGGGCGGCCATGTGAAGCGTGGCTATCTCGGCATCCAGATCCAGCCGGTGACCGACGACATCGCCACCGCGCTCGGCCTGCCCAAGAATCATGGCGAGATCGTCGGCCGGGTCGAGCCCGGCTATCCCGCCTCGCGCGCGGGCATCCAGCAGGGCGACGTGGTCGTGAAGGTGAACGGCAAGGATGTCACCCCCGACAACACGCTGTCCTACATCGTTTCGAACCTGCCGATCGGATCGCATGTTCCGATCGATCTCATCCGTCGTGGCCAGCATATGACGATGACCGCGGTGATCGCCGAGCGTCCGCCCGAGGATCAGCTCGCCGGCACGCTGGGCGAGGATAATGGCGACGACAATGGCGGCGACGACAGCGGCACGCCGAGCGCGCAGAGCAAGGCAGCGACATCCGCGCTGGGCATGGTGCTCCAGCCGCTGACGCCGCGCGTCGCGCAGCAGCTCGGCATCCCGGCGAGTGTGCGCGGCGTGGTGATCGCTTCGGTCGATCCGTCGAGCGACGCGGCCTCCAACGGGCTGAAGCGCGGCGACGTGGTGCTGTCGATCAACCAGCAGCCGGTGACCACCATCGCGGCGGTGGCGCAGGTCGTGGCGGACGCCCGCAAGGCGAGTCGGGACACGGTGCTGCTGCTGGTCCAGCGCGGCACCCAGCCGGGTATCTATGTCGGCATCAAGCTCCAGAAGAAGTGAGCACGATCAACATGCTATGACCGACGGGGTCGGCCGAAAGGCCGGCCCCGTTTTGCATCCGGAAGGGCGAAGCGTGGCGGAAGATCCGGGTCAAGGCGGTATCTTCACCGGCGCGAGCGCGGACGGCCAGCGGCAGACGCTGGTGATGAAACGCGCCAATCGCCACGGACTGATCGCGGGCGCCACCGGCACCGGCAAGACGGTGACGTTGCAGGGCATCGCCGAGGACTTTTCCCGTGCTGGCGTGCCGGTGTTCCTGGCGGACGTGAAGGGCGATCTGTCGGGCATTGCGATGGCCGGCTTCCCCACCGCCAAGACCCACGATGCCTTCGCCCAGCATGCCAAGGAGATCGGCGAGGACGACTGGAGCTATTCGGATAACCCCGCGATCTTCTGGGATCTGCTGGGCGAGCAGGGCCATCCGATCCGCACCACCGTCTCCCAGATGGGGCCGCTGCTGCTCTCCCAGCTGCTCGACCTCAACGAGGTGCAGGAGGGCGTGCTCACAGTCGCCTTCACGCTCGCCGATTAGGAAGGGCTGCTGCTCCTCGACCTCGACGATCTGGGCGCGATGCTAGCCGAAATCGCCAACCGCGCCGACGAGCTGGCGACAACCTACGGCAATGTCTCCAAGGCGAGCGTCGGCACGATCCAGCGCGCGTTGCTCCAGCTCTGCAGCCAGGGCGGCGAGCACTTCTTCGGCGAGCCCGCGCTCGACATCCACGACTTCATGCTGACAGATGACAAGGGCCGGGGCCAGATCTCGATTCCCGCCGCCGACAAGCTGATGGCGGCGCCGAAGCTCTACCCACCTTCCTGCTGTGGATGCTGTCCGAGCTGTTCGAGGCGCTGCCCGAGGTCGGCGATCCGGACAAGCCCAAGCTCGTCTTCTTCTTCGACGAGGCGCATCTGCTGTTCGACAGCGCGCCGGCCTCGTTGCTGGAGAAGGTCGAGCAGGTGGTGCGCCTGATCCGCTCCAAGGGCGTCGGCGTCTATTTCATCACCCAGAACCCGATCGACGTGCCCGACACGGTGGCGGGCCAGCTCGGCAACCGCGTCCAACACGCGCTGCGCGCCTTCACGCCCAAGGACCAGAAGGCGGTGAAGGCGGCGGCCGAAACCTTCCGCGCCAATCCCGGCGTCGATGTCGCCACCGCGATCACCGAGCTCAAGGTGGGCGAGGCGCTCGTCTCGCTGTTGCTGCCGGACGGATCGCCCGCCCCGGTCGAGCGCACGCTGATCAAGCCGCCGAGGAGCCGCGTCGGCCCGATCACGCCTGCCGAGCGCGCGACGCTGCGCTCGCTTTCCCCGCTCGGCGCCAAGTACGACACGCCGTTGAACCGGGAATCGGCGGCCGAGAAGCTCGCCGCGAAGACTGCCGCGGCGACGGCTGCTGCGGCCCAGGCACCTGTCGCACCGGGCTGCGCGCCGGCCGCAGCAGCACCCTCGATGTTCGACAAGATGCTCCAGTCGGCGGCGCGTTCGGCCTCCTCGTCGATCGGGCGGCAGGTGGCCAACGAGGTCGGCCGGCAGATCTTCGGGAGCGGGCGGCGCTCCTCCTCCGGGGGAGGCCTCGCCGGCCAGCTCGTGCGTGGCGTGCTCGGCGGGCTGATGCGCAGCCTCTAGAAAAGGAAACAGCGGCTCGCTCCCCGCGAACCGCCGCCCCTTTGTCTGATCGGATCAGCGATCAGAAATGCATCACGACGTCGCCCGACAGGACGAGCGAGTGAAATTTGTCCGGCGCGATGCCAAGGTTGGAGTTGCCATTGAACGCCGCATTCTTGAGCGCCGCGTAATAGGTGACCTCCGGACGGATCTCGAACTGCGGCGAGAAGAAGTGCTGCAGGCCGATGCCCACCTCGACATAATCCGTCTTCGTGCCTGTGCGCTGGCCCTTGCCGTCCCTATAATATTCAGTGCGCAGCGACAGGTTGTTGAGCGGGGTGACCTGATAGTTGAGGTAGCTGATGAACGCCTGCGCCGACGCTGTGCACTTGAGCGCTGTGGTGTTGCCGCATTGCGCACCGTTCGGCGCGTTGAACGGCATGTTCTGCGGGCTGAACGGCGAGCCGCCATTGGCGATGATGTCCGTCACGACCGGGTTGTCGACGTTCGGAACGTTCTTCTGGTAGAGGTCGTATAACTCGGTCGAGACGTGCAGCTTGTCGCTGAACTTGTGGTAGTAGGTGACGCCATACCACTGCAGGTTGTTGTAGCCATACTGGCCGCCGTTGATGCCGTTGGCGCAGATATAGACATTGTCGCGCGCGCTGTCCGACTGATAGCGGATGCAGCCCGTGAACGACGGCTTGGCGCCCGGATCCTTGCGATAGGTCGAATGCGGATAGAGCGCGTTCGGGAAGGGATTGTTGATCCGCTTACCGATGTTCCAGAACGCCGTGTCCGTACCAGCGGTCACGCCCGCCTGCAGGAACAGATTCTTGGTGGCGGCTAGCGTCGCGACGACGCCGGTGTTGGTGTAGTTGTCGAACGTATAGCCAAGCGAGTGGCTATACATATAGTTGTTCGGGGCGAGCTGCGCCTCGATGTCCGGCACCGAGATGAAGCGGCCGACGCGGACCATCAGGCCTTCGGCGACTTTCGGGAAATAGATTTCGCCGTACATCATAGGGAAATCGTAGCCGTACATCTTGTTATGGCCGAGCAGCTGGTTGCTCACCAGGCCGAACGAGGTCGTATAGCGATAGTCGACGCCGTAGATCCCAGAGACGCGGAAGCCCCAGTCGATATGGTCCTTCTGCACCGTGTCGGGCGTGCGCTCGATATAGAGCACGGCCTGATCCATCTGGACGTTGCGCGGATCATAGTCATAGGCGCCTGGCGCGTTGCCGCCCTTGACGTGGTTGGTGCTCCAGTTGCCTCCGACGCTCACCCAGCCATAGGCCTGGATGTGCGCGCTGCTCATGGCGCGGCCGAGGCCGGTCGGGGCTAGCGCGGCCATTAGCGGGCTGTCGACCGAGTTGGGGCGGTTCGCGCCCAGCGCGGTGGCGGCGCCATAGGGCCACTCGGTGAAGGGCATCGGCGGGGTGGTCTCGGGCTGCGGCGGGAAATAGTCGCGGCGCGAGGCAGGTGCATTCGGGTCGACGGCCGGCCCGGCTTTGCCCCACTCGCTCGCATAATAATCGGCAAGGCGGCCGAAGAAGCTGCCCGACGACGCCCGCTCCGAAGCCGGGGCGCTGCCGTTATTCTGGGCGACGCTGATCGGCTGGGCGGAGGTGGAGTCGGTAGAGGTCTGCGCCAGCACAGGCGCGGCGAGAGCACACAGGCAGACGCCTGCGAGCGAAACGGAGAGGGTGGACGGCATGTACTTGGTCCCTTTGAAGGTCGCACCCGTCGAGACGTCATCCGTCTGTGTCGGGAGCATCGAACACGGATGTCGGGTCAATACCCGGGCAGCCGGCTTAAGCGCCGATTGCTCGTGACCGGCTTCCGTAAGCGGGGCGTGCAGTAGGAGCCCTCGGCATAGGATTTCGCGGTCGACCAGAGTGGGCCGCATTAAGGTCGCATAGCGTTGCCCGAAAGCCGCGTGCCGGCGGGCTCGGCGCATCGCCGGCGCGACACCGTCTGTCGTGTTCCCCGTGCGTGAGGTCAAACGATGTTTGCGCATCGTTAACACCGCGCCGCTAACATCCCGCGGAGATCATGGCGCAAGGGGCAGGACGCGGCGTGCAACAAGCAGCCACCTATACGGCGCCCCGGACGCGCCTCGGACAATGGATCGTCGAGCCTGGTCGCGGCGTGCCCCTTGAGATTCGGCCGACCATGCTGGCGGGCCTGTTCGGCACGCTTACCATTTTCCTCGGCGGCGTGTTCAACACCATCGCGGTGTCGCTGGTCTGCGCCATCCATCTGCGCAGTGCCGCGTTCGTCTGCTGGGCGATCTACGAGCTGCTGCTGGGCGGCGTGCGCCTCTGGCTGCTGGTCCGCTGCCGGCGCGAGGCGGAGCGCGGCGGCGAGACGCCGACCGACTTCTATCTGCTGCTGGCGCTGTTGTGGGCGGCCGGTGTCGGCTTTGGCGGCGCGATGGGGATGGTGAGTGGCGACTGGGCGATCGCGGCGCTCACCGGCATCTCGTCGGCGGCAATGGCGGGCGGCATCGCCTTCCGCAATTTCTACGCGCCGCGTCTGTCGGCGGCGATGATTCTGCTGAGCTTCGGCCCGCTGGCGTTGAGCGCGGCGGTGTCCGGCGTGCCGGTGGTGCGGCTGCTGGTGCTGCAGATCCCGGTCTATCTCTTCAGCATGTGGACCGCCGCCTACAAGCTCAACGACATGATGGTGCGCACGCTTGCCGCCGAGCGCGAGAATGATCGCCGCGCCAGCCATGACCAGCTCACCGGGCTCGCCAACCGCGCTGGGCTGGAGCGCGCGATCCTTGCCTGGCAGCATCGCGAGGATCGGCGCGGGCCGCTCGCCTTCTTCTATCTCGATCTCGACGGCTTCAAGCAGATCAACGACCAGCACGGCCATGTCGCGGGCGACGCTCTGCTGCGGATGGTGGCGGCGCGGCTGATGGCGCTGGCGCCTGATGGCGGGCTGGCTGCGCGCATCGGCGGCGACGAGTTCGTGTTGCTGGTGCCCGAGGCCGATCGTGGCGGCACGCTGGTGCGCGCCGAGCGGACGATCGCGGCGATCGCCAGCCGGCCCTATGATCTCGACGACAACGTCGCGGTCAGCATCGGCGCCAGCATCGGCATCGCGCGGCTGCCCGATCATGGTCATGACGTCGGCACGCTAATGGCGGCGGCCGACGGCGCGCTGTACGAGGCCAAGGCGCGCGGACGCTGCCGTGCGGTGATCGCGCCGGCACCGGGGCTGCGGCTGGCGGAGGTCTCGTTGGAGGCCCGTCGCGCGGGGAAGCGTTGAGCCCTTTCCCTCCCGGCCGGCTCGCCCTATTTTCGCGGCCATGGACAGCATCACCGAATCCGCGCCCGTCGACCGGGCTCCTTCTCCCGTCGTGAAGCCGGCCGCCGTCGCGTCGGTCTCGCTCGATGATTTCGCGCAGGATCGCGAAGGTTTCGCCGAGGCGCTCGGCTCCTCGTTCGAACGCTATGGCTTCGCCGTCGTCGCCAACCACGGCATCTCGACCGATCTCATCGCCCGCGCCGAAGCCGCCGCCAAGGCGCTGTTCGCGCTGCCCGAGGAGGTGAAGCGCGCCTATCATGTGCCCGGCACCGGCGGCGCGCGCGGCTACACCCCCTTCGGCATC
>DATGEV010000004.1:0-4450 GCA_035309885.1 Sphingomonas sp. | reverse complement strand
CGAGATCCCGGCCTCTAACATATCGCCCCTGACATATCGGGCGTGGCTCAACCGGCCTCGTCGAACAGATCGGCGAGCTGGCCGACCATCGTGCCCCCCAGTTGCTCTGCGTCCATGATCGTCACCGCGCGGCTGTAATAGCGCGTGACGTCATGGCCGATGCCGATCGCCACCAGCTGCACCGGCGAGCGCGTCTCGATCCAGTGGATCACCTGCCTGAGATGCTTCTCCAGATAGGAACCCGAGTTCACGCTGAGCGTCGAATCATCGACCGGCGCGCCGTCGGAGATCACCATCAGGATGCGACGTTCCTCGTGCCGCGCGATCAACCGCTGGTGCGCCCAGAGCAGCGCCTCGCCGTCGATATTCTCCTTGAGCAGCCCCTCGCGCATCATCAGCCCGAGATTCTTGCGCGCGCGCCGCCACGGATCGTCGGCCTGCTTGTAGACGATGTGGCGCAGATCGTTGAGCCGGCCCGGCAGCGGCGGACGTCCGGCGGTGAGCCATGCCTCGCGCGACTGGCCCCCCTTCCAGGCGCGGGTGGTGAAGCCCAGGATCTCGGTCTTCACCCCGCAACGCTCGAGCGTGCGCGCGAGGATGTCGGCACTGATCGCCGCGATCGAGATCGGCCGCCCGCGCATCGATCCCGAATTGTCGATCAGCAGCGTCACTACCGTGTCACGGAATTCGGTGTCGCGCTCGACCTTGTAGGACAGCGACAGCATCGGGTTGACGATCACGCGCGCCAGCCGCGCGGCGTCGAGCAGCCCCTCCTCCTGATCGAAATCCCAGGAGCGTGATTGCTGCGCCATCAGCCGGCGCTGGAGCCGGTTGGCCAGCTTGGTGACCGCACCCTGCAGATGGGTAAGCTGCTGGTCGAGATAAGCGCGTAAGCGCGTCAGCTCTTCATCGTCGCACAGGCTCGCGGCATCGACCACCTCGTCGAAGCGGGTGGTGTAGGCCTTGTAGTCGAACTGCGGCGACAGTTCGGAGAGCGGGCGGTTGGGCCGCGCCGGCGCCGCGCCTTCCTCGCCATCGTCGCCGAGGCCGCTCTCGTCGTCGGCGAGCGAATCGCGCTCGGCCTCGCCTTCGTCCTGCTGATCGGACTCGCCCTGGTCGGCCTCGGCACGGGCATCGGTCTTGTCCTGCGGGCCGGCACCGTCACCCTCACGTTCCTCGTCGGTCTCGCCCTGCTGCTGGTCGTCCTGGCCTTCCTCCTCCTCCTCGCCCTCTTCGGGCTCCCATTCGGGGGGAAGCTCGGCTTCGACCAGCTCGAGATCCTGCAGCAGCTTGGTGGCGAGCTGCGCGAAGGCGATCTGGTCGTCGAGCGCGAGGCCCAGCGCATCGAGATCGGCGCCCGCCTTCTCCTCGATCCACTCGCGTACCAGATCGAGGCCGCCCCTGGCGCGCTCCGGAATCGGTTGGCCAGTCAGCCGCTCGCGCACCATCAGGCCGATCGCAGTCGACAGCGGCACTTCCTCGCGGGTGCGAGCACGGCCGATCGGATCGGCGCGCATCCGTGCTTCGAGCGCGGTGGCGAGGTTGGCGGAGATGCCGTCCATGCCCTTGGAGCCCAGCGCCTCGACGCGCGCCTGCTCGACCGCGTCGAACACCGCGCGCGCGACCGGATCGGCCGGCGCGGAACGGTTATGGAGCGCGGCGTCGTGGAGCCTCAGGCGCAGCGCGAAGGCGTCGGCGGCGCCGCGCGCCTCGGCCACCTGATCGGCGGGCAACGTGCGGCCGGGCATCGGCACCTTGACAGTCTTGCCGCTCTGCACCGGCGCGTCGGCCGAGTAGCCGAGCTCCACCTCGGGCTCGCGCGCGATCGCGCGAGCCGCGCCGCCCAGCGCGAGGCGGAAGGCTTCGAGGGGGTTTGTCTCGGCCATCGGCGGGCCGTCAGCCCTTCCTGACCACGCTCTCGGGGAGATCCTTGCCGAACACGCGCTGATAATATTCGGCGACCAGCGAGCGCTCGGCCTCGTCGCAGCGGTTGAGGAAGCTCATCCGGAAGGCGGTGCCGACGTCGCCGAAGATCAGCGCGTTCTGCGCCCAGCTGATCACGGTGCGTGGGCTCATCACCGTCGAGATGTCGCCGGCCATGAAGCCCTGCCGGGTGAGATCGGCGACCTTGACCATGCGGTCGACCACTTCCTTGCCCTCGGGCTTGTCATACTCGCCCGACTTGGCGAGCACGATCCGTGCCTCGGTGGCGGCGGGCAGGTAGTTCAGCGTGACGACGATGTTCCAGCGGTCCATCTGGCCCTGATTGATCTGCTGGGTGCCGTGATAGAGGCCCGACGTGTCGCCGAGACCGACCGTGTTGGCGGTGGCGAACAGGCGGAACCACGGATTGGCACGGATCACGCGGTTCTGGTCGAGCAGGGTGAGCTTGCCCTCGGCCTCCAGCACGCGCTGGATCACGAACATCACGTCGGGGCGGCCGGCGTCATATTCGTCAAACACCAGCGCGGTCGGCGTCTGCAACGCCCAGGGCAGCAGGCCCTCGCGGAATTCGGTGACCTGCTTGCCGTCGCGCAGCACGATCGCGTCGCGGCCGATCAGATCGATACGGCTGACATGCGCGTCGAGGTTGATGCGGATGCATGGCCAGTTGAGGCGCGCCGCCACCTGCTCGATGTGCGAGGATTTGCCGGTGCCGTGGAACCCCTGCACCATCACGCGGCGATTGTGCGCGAAGCCGGCGAGGATCGCAGTCGTCGTCTCCGGATCGAAGACGTAGCTCGGATCGAGATCGGGGACGCGCTCGTCGGCTTCGGAGAAGGCGGGCACCTCCAGGTCCGAATCGAGCCCGAACAAGTCGCGCGCCTTCACCATCTTGTCGGGCGCGGCGAGCAGCGTGTCGCTGCGGGCATCGGGCTGGATGTTGGGGATGTCGGTCATCACTGTTTCCCGCTGTCACGATGGCCGCCGGCTGCGCGGTTCCGGCCGAGATTTCCGTTTCTCACTTAGGCGGGTGCCCACGGCGGGCAAGCAAAAAAGCTGGACGCAGGGCGCCACCCGCCGGACGATGCGTGCCGGGCTTGCGCCGGAGGGCAAGATGCAGACCGTCATTCCCCATCTGTGGTTCGCCGAGAAGGCCGAGGAGGCCTGTCGCTTCTACGTCTCGCTCCTCCCCGATTCGCACATCAATCGGGCGACGACGATCCCCGCCGAGTCGCCAGCGGGGCCGGCCGGATCGGTGGCGGTCATCGAATTCACGCTGATGGGGCGGCCGTTCATGGCGATCGGTGCCGGGCCGCTCGATCCGTTCAACCATGCCGTCTCCTTCGTCATCCCCTGCGACACGCAAGCCGAGATCGATCGGCTGTGGGACGCGCTCGCCGACGGCGGCCAGATCGAGCAATGCGGCTGGCTGCGGGATCGCTATGGGCTCTGCTGGCAGATCGTGCCGGCGCGGATGGGCGAGCTGATGACCGATCCCGATCCGGCACGCGCCGCGCGGGTCGCGCAGGCGATGCTCGGTATGGTCAAGCTCGACATCGCCGGATTGGAGCGCGCTGCGGAAGGCTAGGGCGGCCAGGCCAGCATTCAGGGCAGCGAATCCAAAGCCGTTCGTGCTGAGCCTGTCGAAGCACAGTCCTTATCCTTGATCTCGATCGCTCAGAGGAAGGACGGCCCTTCGACAGGCTCAGGGCGAACGGAGAATAAGGACCCGTGCAGCCCTGAAGGCCGATCAACTCGTCAGGCGAAGGCGCGCGCGCCCTTGAGCTGGGTGTAGGCGGCGATCACCTCCTGCAGCGCCGTCTCATGGCTGCGATCGCCGCCGTTGCGATCGGGGTGGTAGCGGCGGACGAGCTCGGCATAGCGCGCCCGCAGCGCCCGGCGATCGGCGTCGATGCCGAGGCCGAGCCGCTTCAAGGACTGGCGATCCTCGCGGCTCAGTGGGCGGCCATCGGCGCGCATCGCCTGTTCGGCCCGCGCCTCCTCCATCCGGGCGCGGAAGCGCGCGCCGATCGCGTCGAGCGGATCGCCGAAATCGGCCCAGCGCGGCGGCCGGTCGGCGCCGACATGGCTGAACGCGCGCGTCTCACGTTCCCAGCCCGCATAAGGCCGCTGCGCGGCCTCGATCTGATCGGTGTCCATGCCCGCGAAGAAATTGTAGCGCGCGTTGAAGGCGCGGACATGATCGAGGCAGAACCAGCGCCAGTGCGGCGGCTCGTCGCCACGCGCGCGCTCGCCCGCCGGCGCGCGGAATTCGCCCGGCAGCGCGCAGCCAGGCTCCTCGCACTGCCGCCCGGAGTCGACGCGTCCGTGGAAACGCGGTCCCGTTCGTCTGCCTTCACCGTCGGCCAAAGCCACTCCCCATATCCAAACAAAGCGCCCTATATAGGGCGGATGAACACGCCTTCCACCGGCCCCGTCGCCGCCGAAATCACGCGTCGCCTCACCTCCGCCCTGTCGCCGACGCGGCTCGTCGTCAGCGACGACA
>DATGEV010000003.1:0-8535 GCA_035309885.1 Sphingomonas sp. | reverse complement strand
AAGCCGACGACTTCCGGGATCAGCATCGACACCGGCTGGCCGAGCATCGCGGCTTCCGCCTCAATGCCGCCCACGCCCCAGCCGAGCACGCCGAGGCCGTTCACCATCGTGGTGTGGCTGTCGGTGCCGACGCAGGTGTCGGGATAGGCGACGGTCGAGCCATCGGCGGCCTGACTGGTCCACACCGCCTGCGCGATATGCTCCAGGTTGACCTGGTGGCAGATGCCGGTTCCCGGCGGCACCACCTTGAAATTGTCGAGCGCCTTGCTGCCCCACTTCAGGAACTCGTAGCGCTCGGAGTTGCGCTGATATTCCAGCTCGACATTGTCCTCGAACGCCTTGGGCGTGCCGAACTCGTCGACCATCACCGAGTGATCGATGACAAGGTGCACGGGCACCTGCGGGTTGATCTTCTGCGCGTCGCCGCCGAGCGCGTTCATCGCGTCGCGCATTGCCGCCAGGTCGACCACGCAGGGCACGCCCGTGAAATCCTGCATCAGCACGCGCGCCGGGCGATACTGGATCTCGCGCTCGCTGGTCTTGTCGGCGAGCCACTGCACCATCGCCTTGATGTCGTCGACGGTGACCGTCACGCCATCCTCGAAGCGCAGCAGGTTCTCGAGCAGCACCTTCATCGAGAAGGGCAGGCGCGACACGTCGCCGATCTGCGCCGCCGCCTTGGCGAGCGAGTAATAATGAATGGTCTTGCCGTCCACTTCCAGCGTGTCTCGGGTGTGGAGGCTGTCCTGTCCGATCGCGGTCATGGCGGGGTTCCTATACTGGGGGAGGAAAAGGGCTGGCGTGCCCTTAGCAAGGGGTGCCGAGCGGGGAAAGGGCGCGATAGGTGGAGACGGGTCAGTCAGACATGCAAAATTTGCAACTTACTTGCCAACGGTTCGAATCGCCTTCCCGCACACCGCCCAAGGCTTTTGAAATACGGGCGCGAACCCGCTATCAGCCTTGCCGACCGGGGCCCCCTGGCCCACCCTTCAGAAACCGGATGAATTCGATGAGCGACACGCCTCCCGACCGCCTTTCCGTCAACCCGCGCAGCCCGCTCTACGATGCGGACGTGCTCTCGCGCGGCGTCGGCATCCGCTTCAACGGCGTCGAGAAGACCAATGTCGAGGAGTATTGCGTCTCTGAAGGCTGGATCAAGGTCGCCGCCGGCCGTTCGCTCGATCGCAACGGCATGCCGATGACGCTCAAGCTCAAGGGACAGGTCGAGCCCTATTTCGAACGCCCCGCCGCCGGCGCGGACGAGGGCCGCGCCGAGGGCTGAGGCCCTCGCGAGGGGCGAACCAATCGTCCCTGTTCCGTTCGGGCTGAGCCTGTCGAAGCCCTGCCCTTCTCCCTTTTCGAGGGGGGAGAGTGGATTGCCCTCCCGCAAGCCTCCAACGAAGAAGGGCGGCCCCATCGCTGGGACCGCCCTTTTCTTGTGCCGATCGCGTGCCGATCAGAAGGCGTCGGAGTAGCGTTCGTTGCCTTCGAAACCGAACTTGCCGACCTGCGACTTCTTCACGACCGCCAGGATCTGGTCGATCGACTCGTAGCGAGTCGTCGGATCCGGCAGCAGATGCAGCTCGGGCTCGTCAGGCAGATTCTTCGTCAGATCGATGTACTGACGCAGCGTGACGAGATCCGCCACCGGCTGACCGTTCCAGAAGATGTTCCCGGCCGCGTCGGTCGAGATCGTGTTCTTGGTCGGGTTGATGGGCGGCGGAGTGCTGTTGGTGTTCACCGGCAGATCCAGCTTCACGGCGTGCGTCTGGATCGGGATGGTGATGATGAACATGATGAGAAGCACCAGCATGACGTCGATCAGCGGCGTCGTGTTGATGTCCATCATGGGCTCGCCTTCGGCGGCGCCTGCGGCAATGGCCATGCTTGTTACTCCAGGATCGCTCGGGCCAGCTTAGAAGCGGGGGTTACCGCCGGGAGGCGGTTCGGAAATGAAGCCCACCTTCAGGAAGCCCGCCTGCTGCAACATGGTCACCGTCCCGCCAATGCACTTGTAGGGGGTGTTCACGTCGCCACGGATATGCGCCTCGGGCAGATTGTCCGGGGTCACGTTCGCCGGGCCGCCGAGCTTGTCGATTTCCTTCTTGAGCTTGTCGACCGACCTGTCGAGCAGCTCCTTGGAGGTGACCTTCTGGCGGCCCCAATAGACCTCGCACGACCCGTCGGGCGTGCTGCGGACGGAGAGGTTGACGTTCTCCGGCTTGGTCTGGGTCGGCTCGTTGCGCACGTTGGGCAGCTTGAGCGGCACAGTCTGCACGACGACCGGAACGGTGATGAGGAAGATGATCAGAAGCACCAGCATGACGTCGACGAGCGGCGTCGTGTTGATGTCCGACATTGGCGCGTCGTCGCCGCCCTCGGCTCCCACACTCATTGCCATCGGATATTATTCCTATCGTTCTCACGGCGCCCGGGGGCGCCATCCTTCGGGGCGGACGGGCCGAAGCCCGCCAGCCACGGCCACCTCTCCCCCACGAAAGGGGCGCGGCGGCCGCCGTCCGATTACGCCTTGGTCTGCACGCTCGAGACGGTCGCGCCAACCTTCGGCGCGCCAACCTTGGCCATGCCGTAGGCCGGACGAACCGCGCCGCCCGAAACCATGTAGCCATGCACGTCGTTGGCGAAAGCGGTGAGGCCCTCGATGATCGTCTTGTTGCGACGGATCAGCCAGTTGTAGCCGAGCACGGCCGGAACGGCGACGGCGAGACCGAGCGCGGTCATGATCAGCGCTTCACCGACCGGACCGGCGACGGCGTCGATCGAAGCCTGACCGGCCATGCCGATCTTGATGAGCGCGCGGTAGATACCGATAACCGTACCGAACAGACCCACGAACGGTGCGGTCGAACCAACGGTCGCGAGGAAGGCGAGGCCCGAAGCGAGCTTGGCGGCGATGGCGGCCTGGCTGCGCCCGATCGAGCTGTGGATCCACTCGTGCTGGTCGATCGGATCGGTCAGCTTGGAGTGCTGCTCTTCGGCGATGAGGCTGTCATCGACGATCTGACGATAGGCCGAGTTCTTGTCGAGCTTGGCAGCCGCATCGCGGATGTTGGGCGCGCTCCAGAAACCGGCGCGGACCTTCTTCGCCTGGTTGAAGATCTTCTGCTGCTCGAAGAGCTTCGAGAAGATGATGAACAGCGAGAAGGCCAGCGAGACTACGAGCAGGCCGAACACGGTCTGCGTGATGAGGCCACCCTGCTGAAGAGCGGGGACCAGACCGTAGGGATTGGCACCGGCGGCGGCGGCGGTAGCGGGGGTCGTCATGGTCGTCGGTTCCTTGAGGTATGAATAAGAAATCGAGAACGGGAAAAAGCGTGAGCCGGATCGGACGGTGGCTCAGATGCCACCGGCCGGATCAGGATCAGTCTTTCGGGATCTGCCAGGTGAAGCGGCTCGAATAGGTAGCTGGGATGCCGTTGCCTGCGGTGTCCTTGGCAGGCGTGAAGCGTGCACGGCGGACCAGCAAGCGGCAGGCCGTCTGGTCGAGATCGGCAAAGCCGCTCGAGTTCGTCACGGTGCAGTTGGTCACGCGACCATCCGGACCGATGTCGAGCTTGAAGCTGACAGTGCCCGCCTCGTTGTTACGAAGCGCCGACGGCGGATAATCGTCGGTCGACATCAGCGACTGGAAGCTACCCTTCGGAATAGGACCGCTCGCTTGGCTCGGCTTCGGCGGTGCCGGCGGTGCCGGCGGTGCCAGAACCGGAGCCGGCGGCTGCGGAATCGTGGTCGTCTGGACCTGCACCGTCGCCGTGGCCGGCGGCGTGACGATCGGCGGCGGGGTCACGATCGGGGGGGAAACGACCTTCGGCTGATCCTTCGGCGGCGGCGGTGGCTGCTTCGGTGGCGGAGGCGGCGGGGTCTTGATGTCGAGTACGGTCATCTTCTCGGCCGCCTTCTTGATCACATTGAAGGCGAGACCCGTGACGAATGCGTAGCCGACAGCGGCGAGAAGTGCGATCGTTATGACAAACGATATCGTCTTCTCTTTACTCTGATTTTGGTCGACGTAGGCCATTAAAGAGAGCCACTCCGTGCTGTCGAAAATCTGCGGCATGGCAGCGGGGATCGAGAGGCCGCGAGTGATCGCGGGCCGCCAGACCCCCCTTGCTGTCAGCCTTCATGCTATTCAGCGATCGATTTGATGTCCATCCCCCATATATACGATCGGGTAATGTCTTCGTGCGCCCGGCCCGCGAAATCCCCTTCCAACGCTTGAATCGTGTCGGTCGAAGCGGCAGGGATACCCGCAATTTCCGATGACCTCGAAAGCAACAATGGAGGACGCGACGCCCATGAAACGCCAGGTCAATGCGGCTGGACTCCTCCTTTTTGGTGCTTTTTTCTTCGCAAACGCAGCATCGGCACAAACGAACAGGCCTGTGCAACAAGAGCCCGTGAGTATTGGCTATGCAGACCTGGCCGATCTCGCACTCGCAGCACGGGTCACGGTGGTCGCGACGGTGCATGACGCGATCCGGCTCAAGGGCCCGGACGCCGCCAGCGTCGCGCCGGGCTTCACCCGATTCTATGTTGACGGGGACGTCAACAGCCTGATTGCCGGATCGAACGGCGTTCCGGCGCGGGTTTCCTGGCTTGTCGACATGCCATTGGATGCCGCGAATCGCCCTCCGCGGCTCAAGAAGCAGAAGTTGATCCTCCTCGCCCGCACGATCCCCGGCAAGCCGGGCACGCTTCAACTGGTCGCACGCGGGGCGCAGCTGGCATGGTCGCCGACGCTCGAGGAACGGCTGCGTGCGATCCTGCAGGAAGCCAATTCGGCATCGGCCCCGCCGGTCGTCACCGAGGTCGGCCATGCCTTCCATGTGGCGGGCAGCATCCCCGGCGAAGGCGAAACCCAGATCTTCCTCAAGACCGCCGATAACCGCCCGGTTTCGCTCAATATCCAGCGTCATCCGGGGGAGGATCCGCGCTGGGCGTTGTCACTCGGCGAGATCGTCGACGACACCGCTGCCGCCCCCCAGCGCGACACCCTGCTCTGGTACCGGTTGGCCTGTGCGCTGCCCCGCGCGCTGCCCACCGATGCGGTTGCCGATCAGACGCCGGAGGACGCCGCACAGGCACGCGACGACTATCGCCTGGTGCTGTCGTCGCTCGGGTCGTGCGGGCGTACGACGACAAGGTTGGGCACGACGAACTGAAGCCTTTTTAAGCCGGACCGCATCGGGGATCACCGTCCGGTCACCCCGGCACCGCTTCAGGCCCCCGTTTTCGCCCCGTCTTCGAGGAACAGGAAGTCGCGCGGGAATCGGCAGAGGTGCGCGCCACCGTCGACGAACAGCGTCTGCCCGGTGATCGAGCGCGCACCCGCCAGATAGACCACCGCGCCGGCAATCTCGGCCGGATCGGGCAGCAGCTCGAGCGGCATCCGGCTGGCGGCCTCTGTCATGCGCGCACGATCATAGTCGGCAGTCGGCACGGTCAGCCCCGGCGCCACGGCCGAGACCCGGACATGCGGCGCGAACTGCCGCGCGAGGATCGCTCCCGCCTCGGCCAGCGCCAGCTTGGACAGTGTGTAGCTGAACTGATCGGCATGCGGCGCGGCGATCCGCTGATCGAGGATGTTGACGATCGCGACCGGATGCTCCGCGCCCGCGCGTGCCGCCACCGCCTGCGCGAGCAGCACGGGTGCCGCGCAATTCACGGCATAATGCGCGAGCATGCCGGCCTGGGTGACGCTGTCGGGCGAATCATAATCGAAGCGCGCGGCGTTGTTGACGAGCAGCGCCGGCGCGCGGCCGAACGCGGCCTCGACGGCGGGCACCAGCCCTGCCACCGCGTCGGCGTCGGCGAGATCGGCGGGAACATGACGCCAGGCCGCACCGGCCGCCTCGATCCGCCGGATCAGATCGGGGTCGGGCTGCGACGCCGGGCCGCTGTGGAGCGCGAGATCATAGCCCGCCTCGGCCAGCGCGCCGGCAATCGTAGCGCCGAGCCGGCGGCAGCCGCCGGTGACCAGCGCCAGCGGGCGGGCCTTTCCTCTCCCCGCGGCTGTCACGGGCGATGCCTCACCATGCGGATGCCGATCGATTCGCCATCAAGCGAGATCGCCAGCTTGACGATCTTCACCTCGACGCGGCGCACGCGCTCGTCCTCGGCGAACAGCACCGCGCAGACATGCTCGGCCACCGCCTCGATCAGCGTGAAGTGCAGCCCCTCGGGCAGCGATTCGGTCACTGCGCGCTTGAGATCGAGGTAATTCTTGGAGCCCGACAGCGGCGTGTCGGGCGTGAACTTCTCGGCCGGCAGCGCGAGGTCCACCGTCACCGAAACGCGCAGCGGCTGCGGCAGGTGCGTCTCCTCGGAGTAGATGCCGGTCAGCACCATCGCCTCGATACCGGACACTTCGAGCTGAAGAAGATCGTCTGCCATGCCGCTTTCATTCCACGTGGGTATGGCTGCGCCTAGCCAGCGCGCGGGCGGCGGGCAAGGCGGCGTGCGGGATTTCCCCTGCGCGCCGGACTTCGCTACATCGCCGCGCTTTCGAATCGGCGACGACGGAGGATCGGAACGGGTGGACGACAGGACGACGGGCTTGATCGCAGCGGCAGAGGCGCATGGCGCGCATCTTGCCCCACTGCGCGCGGCAGACGAGGCGGCGATCGAAGCGCTGCTCGATCTTTCCTTCGGCACCGATCGCCATCAGCGAACCGCCTATCGCCTGCGCGAGGGCGTGCAGGCCGATCCTGCCGCCAGTTGCGCCGCGTTCGACGAGCATGGCCGGCTGGTCGGATCGATCCAGAGCTGGCCGCTGGCGCTGATCGAGGCCGACGGCACCGCCACGCCGCTGTGGCTGATCGGCCCGATCGCCGTCCACCCCGATCGCCGCAGCGAAGGCATCGGTCGCACGATGCTGCGCCGCGCGCTCGATGCGATCGATCATAGCGGCATTCCCGCAGTGCTGATCGGCGATCCCGAATATTATGAGCCCTTCGGCTTCGCGGCGGATGCGACCGACGGCTGGTTGCTGCCCGGCCCGTTCGAGCGGCGGCGCCTGCTCGCCCGGTTGGACGAGGACATGACGCTGCCAGCGATCGGAATGCTCGCGCCGCGCCGCTGATCCTTTTCCCTTTGGGGCGAATCGCTCTAGGGGGGAGGCGATGCCGTTGACCAACCCGCCCCCCGAGACCATCGCCGGCCTGTCGCTGGGCGACATCGCCGCCTTTGCCACTGATGGCCGCCTGCCGCCGGTCGAGCGCTGGAACCCGGACCATTGCGGCGACAGCGCGATGCGGATCCTCGTCGACGGCACATGGTTGCACGAGGGATCACCGATCAGCCGCCCGGCACTGGTGCGGTTGTTCTCGACGCTGCTGCGGCGCGAGCCCGATGGTGGTCATGTGCTGGTGACGCCGGTCGAGAAGCTGTCGATCGCGGTCGACGACGCGCCGTTCCTCGCGGTCGAGATGGAGAGTGCGGGCGAAGGCCCCGCGCGCCACCTCGCCTTCCGCACCCATGTCGGCGACGTGGTGGTGGCCGGCCCCGGCCATCCGCTGGTGGTCGAAGATCGCGGCCATGGCGCGCACCCCTATCTGCGCGTCCGTGGCGGGCTCGACGCGCTGGTGGCGCGACCGGTCTATTACGCGCTCGCCAACCTCGCGCTCGACGAGCCCGCGGGCCCGCACGGTCAGGTCGGCCTGTGGAGCGACGGCGCCTTCTTCCCTCTCGGATCGGCGGCATGAGCGTGATCGACACGCTGCGCCAGCGTTTCGAGGCGAGCGCGCACATCCCCGCCCCGCTCGCGGGCGACGAGGTGCTGCTCCACGAAGGCGATCCGGTGCCCGCGGCGGTGCTGATGGCGATCGTCGACCGGCCGGCGCCCGGGCTGCTGCTCACCCGCCGCAACGAGGCGCTGCGCAAGCATCCGGGGCAGGTCGCCTTCGCCGGCGGCCGCGCCGATCCCGAAGACAGCGGCCCGATCGCGACCGCGTTGCGCGAGGCGTGGGAGGAAATCGGGCTGCCACCCGAGCATGTCTCCGTGATCGGCTGCGATGCGCCCTATCACACCATCACCGGCTATCGCATCGTGCCGGTGCTGGGCGTGGTGCCGCCCGACCTGCCGCTGATCGCGCGCGAGATCGAGGTGGCCGACATCTTCGAGGTGCCGCTGGCGCATGTGCTCGATCCCGCGAACCACATTCGCCGCGAGGCCGAGGTGCGCGGTGTGCGACGCCAATTCTATGAAATCTTCTGGCAGGAGCGCCGCATCTGGGGCGCCACCGCAGCCATGATCGTCAATCTTTCGAGGCGGATCGCCGTATGACCTCGCGGTGCGTATCCGTTCCCCCCACCGTCTCGGATCCCGACGCGCTCGCTCGCCTGGTCACGGCGCTCGACGGCGCACACGACGGCGTGCGCTACATCGGCGGCTGGGTGCGCGACACGCTGCTCGGGCTCGATCCACAGGACATCGACATCGCCACGCGCCTGTCGCCCGAGGAGGTCGAGCGCCGCGCGCGCGCCGCCGGGCTCAGCACCTGGAGCTCGGCGTCG
>DATGEV010000002.1:0-3987 GCA_035309885.1 Sphingomonas sp. | reverse complement strand
CCAGCGTCGACTCGCTGCTCGGCACGGTGAACACCGTCCGCGCCGGTCTCGGTGCGTCGGAGAGCCAGCTGAACTCGGCGGTCAACAACCTGACCAACAACGTCACCAACCTGACCGACGCTCGCAGCCGCGTGCAGGATGCGGACTTCTCCGTCGAGACGACCAACCTCGCCAAGGCGCAGATCCTGAACCAGGCGTCGACCGCGATGCTCGCTCAGGCGAACCAGTCGGCTCAGGGTGTGCTGAAGCTTCTCCAGTAAGGAATTCGCTTCCTTCAATTGAGGCAGATGGCCTCCGGCGCACCAGCTCCCCCGCGCCGGAGGCTATTTGGCGTTTTGCGTACCGGCAGGATCGACACAGCGGACGACACGCGATGAAGAACGCTCCCCCTACCTCCCCGGATTTCCTCGACGAGGATGTCGACGATGAGCTGATGTTCGACGAGGCCGATGCCCTCGACGCCGCTCTCCCGTCCGCGCCCAAGGCGAAGGCCCCGAAGGCCCGCCACGCGCGGCCTGCCGAGGGGACCGGGAGCGAAGAGCAGGCGGTCGACAAGTCCAATGCGATCGAGCCGGTGCCCGCGGCTTCTGCGACCGCTCCGATCGCGGTCGCGGAGGAGCCGGTCGGTGCCCCTGTGACTTTCCCGCCGCCGGACATGGCACCGACCGGCTCCAAACCGCAGCCCTGGCTGCTCGCCATCGTCGGGCTGTCGCTGTTCAGCAGCCTGCTCTCGGTCGGTGGGCTGATCACGGTCAGCCGCACGCTCGCCCAGGCCAATGCCGCGCGGCAGGAGGCCAGCACGGAACGTGACGCGCTCGCGCACACGCCCGAGCTGATCGCCCGCCTCGATGGCGCCAGCCAGCGGCTCGACACGGCGGCGGCACGCCTGTCCAGCGCAAGCCCGTCCGGCCCGCCGGCGACAGTCGCCGACATCCGCCATGAGATCGACGCGCTCAAGCTTTCGCTCGCCGAGCATCAGCCCGACGGCGTGACCTCGCTCAACGGAACGACGCGGGACGGTTTTTCGGAGGTGTCGACCAAGCTCGACCGGCTCACCGATCGGCTCGACAAGATGGCGGCGGCCGGTGGCGCGGTCAGCGCCAGCCGACCAGCTTCGCCCGCAGCTTATCCAAAGCGGCCTTCTTGATCTGGCAGACCCGGGCAGAGCCGATCTCCAGCACCTGCCCGATTTCCTCGAGGTTCATCTCCTCGACGAAGTAGAGTTGCAGCACCATCGCCTCGCGTTCGGGGAGCCCAGCGATATGCCCGGCGAGCGCCTCGCCCAGCCGCCCGCGATCGAGCTGCTCGTCGGCCGCTTCTTCGATGTCGGCGAACCACATCGACTGGTCCGAATAGACCTCGTCAAGGGACTCGTGGCGGACAGCCTCGGCGGCATCCGCCATCTCGCGGAAGGACGTGGCATCGAGCCCCATCGCTTCGGCCATTTCGGCCTCCGTCGCGGCGCGTCCCAACTGTGCTTCTAATACTACGCGTGCGCGCGCGATCTCCTTGCGCTTCGCCATGCCGGATCGTGCCTGTGCGGCGTGGCGCCGGAGATGATCGATCATCGCCCCGCGCACGCGCATGCCCGCATAGGTCGAGAAGGCGTGGCCACGGTCTTCGTAGCCATTGGCGGCCTCGACCAGAGCGACCATGCCGATCTGGACGAGATCCTCGATGTCGACCGCGTTCGAGACGCGGCCATGGACATGCCAGGCGATTTTGCGGACCAGAGGCATGTGCGTCTGCACAAGCTGGGCTGGATTGTTGCGCGCGGGCTTGCGCGCGTAGGTCATGGTGAGTTCGGCGTTCACCGCACCATCTCCGTTTCACGACGCTGTTGGGTGACCTGCGCGGGCTGGCCGCCGACCACCGCCATCACTTCGACGGGCTTGCCGTCAGGAATCTCGAGGAAGGACAGCACCGGCGCGTCCGCGATGTGCGGGCGGATCAACCGGGCCAGCGCACGGCGCGCAATCGGCGAGGTGACGATCGCGAAACGCTTCGCCTCGCCGATCAGCGGCGCCGCCGCCTCGCTCACCGCCTGGACAATCCGGCCGGCGAGCGCGGGCTCGATCGGGTGGTTCGCGTTCGGGCCGGTGCGGACCGCCTGGGTGAGCAGGCTCTCCAGCCCCGCGTCGAGCGTGACCACCGGCAGCGGCATCCGCACTGGCACCAACGTCTGCACGATCAGCGCGCCGATGCGGCGACGGACCTGCTCGATCAGCTGGACGGGATCGCTCTCGTCGCGGGCGGCGTCCGCCATCGCCTCGGCGATGCGGCGGAAATCCTTGAGCGGCACGCCTTCGGCCAGCAGCGCGCGGCACAGCGCGGCGATGTTGGCGAGCGGCAGCGGGCTTGGCGTCAGGCCCGAGACGAGCTGCGGCGCGCTTTCCTTGAGCGCATCGAGCAGCTTCTGCGCCTCGTCCATGCCGAACAGATCGGCCGCCGAGTTCATGATGAGCTGGTTGAGGTGGGTGGCGAGCACCGTCGAGGGGTCGACCACAGTGTAGCCCGCGACCACCGCCTCGCCGCGTTTGTCGGGCGCGATCCACACCGCGTCGAGGCCGAAGGTGGGATCCTTGCACGGACTCCCCGGAACGGTCGCAGCGAGATCGCCGCTGTCAAGCGCGAGCAGTTCATCGGGGCGGCACTCGTCCTCGCCCACCACGACACCAGCGACGGTGATGCGATAGGCGTTGGGCGCCAGATTCATATTGTCGCGCACGCGCACCAACGGGATCACGAAGCCGAGCTCCTTGGAGAGCTGGCGGCGGATGCCGGTGATCCGCGCCATCAGCGGCGCACCCTTGCGCTCGTCGACCAGGCTGACGAGCCCATAGCCGATCTCGAGCCCGAGCGGCGCATCGTCGGACACTTCATCCCAGCCGATCGCGCTCGGGTTGGCGTGCTTGGCTTCCACCGGCTTGGCGGCAAGCTCGGCCTCTGCCTTGCGGAGCGCATCGGCGCCGCGCAGCCGCCACGCGAAATAGCCGCACAGCACCGCCGCTGGCAGGATGACGACGTGCGGCATGCCCGGGAGTACGCCGAGGATCGTCAGGATCGCCGCCACCGGTGTCCACGCCTTGGCCGAGCCGAACTGGCTGCTGATCTGGCCGCCGAGGTCGAGCGGCGAATTCACGCGGGTGACGATCGAGGCCGCCGCGATCGAGAGCAGCAGCGCCGGGATCTGCGCCACCAGCGCGTCGCCGATCGCGAGCTGGACATAATTCTTGGCGGCGTCGCCGATCGCCATCGAGTGGCTGAGCACGCCCAGGATCAGCCCGCCCAGGATGTTGACCGCGAGGATCAGCACGCCGGCAACCGCGTCGCCCTTCACGAACTTGGAGGCACCGTCCATCGAGCCGTAGAAGTCCGCTTCGGTGGCGACTTCCTGGCGGCGCTTCTTGGCCTCGTCCGGGGTGAGCAGGCCGGCGTTGAGATCGGCGTCGATCGCCATCTGCTTGCCGGGCATGGCGTCGAGGGTGAAGCGTGCCGACACTTCCGACACGCGGCCGGCACCCTTGGTGATCACCACCAGGTTGATGATCATGATGATCGCGAAGACGAAGATGCCGACCGCGTAGTTGCCGCCGATCAGGAAGCTGCCGAACGCTTCGATCACATGGCCGGCGGCGCCGGCGCCCTCATGACCATGCACCAGCACGACGCGGGTGGACGCCACGTTGAGCGACAGGCGCAGCAAGGTGGTGAACAGCAGCACGGTCGGGAAGGCCGAGAAATCGAGCGGCTTGGCGGCGTTCAATGCCACCATCAGCACCGCCAGCGAGATCACGATGTTCGAGATGAAGCCCAAATCCAGCATGATGGCGGGCATCGGCACCACCATCAGCGCGATCAGCATCAGCGAAGCGATCGGCAGAATCGCTCCCTTGCTCGCATCCATCCACACACGCTTGTTGATCGCGGTCGCGGCCATTGAACGTCAGACTCCGAGAGATGCGAGCATGAGGTAGGCGAGCCGCG
>DATGEV010000001.1:0-4491 GCA_035309885.1 Sphingomonas sp. | reverse complement strand
AGCTGCGCCAGGCGCTGACCCGCGCCGCGGTTCACCGCATCGCCGAGATCGGCTGGGATGGCGACGACTATCGCCCGCTCGGCCGCGTCGTCGACGAGAAGGCAATCGTGAACGCTGCGATCGGCCTGCTCGCGACCGGTGGTTCGACCAACCACGCCATCCATCTGCCGGCGATCGCGCGGGCGGCGGGTATCGTGTTCGACTGGGAGGATCTCGATCGGTTGTCGTCGGTGGTGCCGCTGGTGGCGCGCGTCTATCCCAACGGTTCGGGCGACGTGAATCACTTCCAGGCGGCTGGTGGCCTCGCCTTCGTCATTTCCTCGCTGCTGGAGCATGGCCTGCTGCACGGCGACATCTTGACGATCGCCAAGGACGGCTTCGCGGCCTACACCGCCGATCCGAAGCTCGACGGCGAGGATCTGGTCTGGGAGCAGGCCCCGGCCGAGCCGCTCGACGACACGATCGTCCGCACCGCCGCCCACCCGTTCCAGCCGGACGGTGGCATGCGGCTGGTGAAGGGCAATCTCGGCCGCGCCACCTTCAAGACCAGCGCGGTCGATCCGGCGCGCTGGACGATCGAGGCGCCGGCGCGGATCTTCGTCGACCAGAACGATGTGCTGGCGGCCTTCAAGGCGGGTGAACTCGATCGCGACGTGATCGTGGTGGTGCGCTTCCAGGGACCTCGCGCGACCGGCATGCCCGAGCTTCACAAGCTGACCCCGGCGCTGGGTGTGCTGCAGGACAAGGGCTTCCGCGTCGCGCTTGTCACCGACGGGCGGATGTCGGGCGCGTCGGGCAAGGTGCCTGCCGCGATCCACATTTCGCCCGAGGCGTTGAGCGGGGGGCCGCTTTCCAAGCTGCAGGACGGGGACATGGTGCGGCTCTCGGCCGAGGAAGGTTCGCTCGAAGCGCTGGTCGATGTCGACGAGTGGGAAGCGCGCGATGCCGCCTCCCCGCCCCCGCCGCCGATCGGCACCGGCCGCGAGCTGTTCGCATTCATGCGTCACGGCGCCGACGAAGCGGAAAAGGGCGGATCGGCGATGCTGGCCGCGATGGACGCGATCGTCTGAGCCTGACGGCGTTGTAATGTCGCGTCGCGCGGCTTTGCGGTAAGACGCGCCATGCACGCGCACGCTTACGATCATCACCACGACCATGATCATCATCATGGCCATCACGGCCATGGTCATGGGCACGGCCATCACCACCACGATCATGCTGCCGGCGCCAGCGCGCGCCGAATCGGGATCGCGCTGGGGCTCAACCTGTCGGTGCTGGGCGCCGAGCTGATCGGGGCGTGGGCGTTCGGCAGCCTCGCTTTGCTGTCCGATGCCGCGCACATGTTCACCGACGCGGCGGCGCTTGCCATCGCGCTTGCCGCGCTGGCCATTGCCAAGCGACCGGCGGATGACCAGCGGACCTTCGGCTATCGCCGCTTCGAGATTCTGGCGGCCGCCTTCAACGCCGTGCTGCTGTTCATCGTCGGCGGGTTCGTGCTGGTCGAGGGCGTGCGCCGCTTCTTCGATCCGGTTCCGGTCGCCTCGCTCGGCATGATGGCGGTGGCGGGGCTCGGTCTTGTCGCCAACGTCATCGCGATGGCGGTGCTGGCGGGCGGTCGTGGCGAGAGCATGACGGTGCGCGGCGCCTATCTCGAAGTGTGGGCTGACGCCTTGGGATCACTGGCGGTGATTGCCGGAGCGGCGGCGATTCACTTCACCGGGCTGCAATGGCTCGATCCGGTGATCGGCATCGGTATCGCGCTCTGGGTGCTGCCGCGGACCTGGCACCTGCTGCGCGACACGACCCAGATTCTGCTGGAAGGCGTGCCTACGCGCCTGTCCCTCTCGGAAGTGCGCGAGGCGATCGGGGAGGCGTCCGGTGTCTGCGGCGTGCATGATCTCCATCTCTGGTCGCTGGCGGGCGACGATGCGAGCTTGACCGCGCATGTCGAGCTGGAGGAACTTGCGGTGGGCGAAGAAGTACGTGTCGCCCTCATCCGCATGCTCGACGAGCGCTTCGCGGTGCGGCATGTGACTCTCCAGCTCGAGCAAGGGCCGTGCTGCGAGACAGGACATCTGCATCCATGAGTAAGGCGTATAAAATCCTCACCGCGGGCCAATGGGCCGGCTGGCAGGATCGGGGCGAATTCACGGGCGCCCCGATCGACATCGAGGATGGCTACATCCACCTGTCGACCGCCGAGCAGGTCGCCGAGACCGCGGCCAAGCATTTCGCGGGCTTGAGCGATCTCGTGCTGGCCGAAGTCGATCTCGATCAGCTGGGCGATCTCGTCCGCTGGGAGCCGTCGCGCGGCGGCCAGCTCTTCCCGCACGTCTATGGCATCATCCCGCTCACCGCGGTGACCGACGCGCGCGCCATTCCCGAAGACTGATCGACTCTTCCGGTTGAGGCCGGCCGCTCAGGCGGCCTCCCAGCGCTCCTCGTCGCCCAGCCGCACGCGCTCGGCCTGCGAGATCGCATCCGCCGCGCGCAGCGCTGCGAGAATCCGCATCAGATGCGCCAGGTCGTGGACCTCGAGGTCCACGAGGAAGGTGTGGAAGCTGCCGTCGCGGTGCACCAGCGTGAGGTTGAGGATATTCGCGGCGTGGGCGCCGACGATGCCGGCCATCACGCCCAGCGCTCCCGGTTCGTTGCGCAGGATCACCGACAGGCGCGCGGTACCACCGTCCGACTTGTCGCCCCAGGCGAGATCGACCCAGTCGGCTTCTTCAGGGCCCGCGGCCAGCGTCGGGCAGTCGATGGCATGGACCTCGACCGGTGCATCGGGCCGGCGCAGGCCGACGATGCGGTCGCCCGGCACGGGATGACAGCAGTCGGCGAGGCGGAACGCGACGCCCGGTGTCAGCCCCCGGATCGACACGGCGTCGCGCTGCGGGAGCGGCCGGGCGGCCGGACGTGCGGTTCCCGCGACGCCCGGCATCAGGGCTTCGACCACGGCGGCGTCATCGACGGTGCGCCGCGCGATGGCCTCCATCAGTGAGCTTTCATCGTTCAAGTGCAGCCGCTTGAGCGCCAGCTTGAGCGCATCGGGGCCGAGCGGAGCCGGCAGTCGCGAGACGATCTCTTCATAGAATTTGCGGCCGAGCGCGATCATTTCCTCGCGCTCCTTGTGGCGGACGAAGCGGCGCAGCGAGGCGCGCGCCTTGCCCGTCACCACGAAGTTGAGCCATTGCGGCTGCGGCAGCTGGGCGGCGGACTTCAGGATCTGCACCTGATCGCCATTCTGGATCGCGGTGCGCAGCGGCACGAGCCGCCCGTTGATCTTGGCGCCCACCGCCTGGTTGCCGAGATCGGTGTGGACCGCATAGGCGAAGTCGATCGGGGTCGAGCCCTTGGGCAGCTGGATCAGTTCGCCATTGGGCGTGAAGGCGAAGATCCGATCCTGGTACATCGCCATGCGGGTATGTTCGAGCAGCTCTTCGGGGCTGTCGGCATGGTCGAGAATCTCGACCAGATCGCGGATCCAGCTGACCTTGGTGCCGCCGATGTCGGCGCCCGTACCCTGCTTGTAGGCCCAGTGCGCGGCATAGCCATATTCGGCCTGCGCGTGCATCGCCTCGGATCGGATCTGCACCTCGATCCGCACCTTCTCGTTGTGGATCACCGAGGTGTGCAGCGAGCGGTAGCCGTTGCGCTTGGGCGTCGAGATATAGTCTTTGAAGCGGCCGGGAACCATCGGCCAGCGCTCATGGATCAGGCCCAGCGCGCGATAGCATTGCTCAGTATCCGCGACGACGGCGCGGAAGGCCATGATGTCGGACAATTGTTCGAAGCTGATGTGGCGCTCGGTCATCTTGCGCCAGATCGAATAGGGATGCTTCTCGCGCCCCGTCACCTCGGCCTGGATGCCGTGGCGGCTGAGCAGCAGCGTCAGGCCCGACGCGATGCGCGCGATCCGGTCGCCGCCGCCCTCCTGGAGTTGGGCGAGCCGGCGGGTGATCGATTCATAGGCTTCGGGTTCGAGGATCTGGAAGGCGAGCGTCTGCATCTCCTTCATGAACTCATACATGCCCACGCGCTCCGCGAGGGGCGCGTAGATGTCCATCGTCTCCTTGGCGATCCGCCGGCGCTTGGCTTCGTTAGGAATGTGGTGAAGCGTGCGCATGTTGTGCAGCCGGTCGGCCAACTTCACCAGCAGCACGCGGATGTCGTCGGACATCGCCAGCAGGAACTTGCGCAGATTTTCGGCGGCGCGCTCATTCTCGCTCTGCGCCTCGATCTTGGAGAGCTTGGTGACGCCGTCGACCATCCGCGCGATGTTCTGGCCGAACAGTCGCTCGATCTCGTCGTAAGTGGCGACAGTATCCTCGATCGTGTCGTGCAAGATCGCAGTGGCGATCGTCTCGTCGTCGAGCCGGAGGTCGGTCAGGATGCCGGCCACCTCGATCGGATGGCTGAAATAGGGATCGCCCGAGGCGCGTTTCTGGCTGCCATGCGCCTGCATCGAAAACACATAGGCGCGGTTGATGA